>DAIOWA010000245.1:0-5045 GCA_036758705.1 Pyrinomonadaceae bacterium
TTGAGCGTGAACGAGAAAAGTGGAGGCAAGAAAAACTGCAAGGATAGTTAGATATCTAAAAGTCATCGGTATCTCCTGATTTCCTCTGACTTTACGGCGGCGTCCGCATAAATGTTCCAGCCGACATAACTGCGCCTTCGTAAGTCGGTTCTCATGGTATTACTGGGGTTCGGGGCACCAAAATGTTAGAAATCAGCGGAGACAAATGCTATGCTGTGCGAGAATGGGGAAATCCGAAAAGCTGCGCGAAACTATTCTAGGTGGCAGATCGGATGCAAATATTAGTTTTGAGGACCTCAGAAATTTTCTGATTTCGTTGGGTTTCGAGGAACGGATCAAAGGTAGCCACCATTCGTTTCGAAAGTCAGGCGTCTTGGAAAAGCCGAATATTCAGCGAGACGGTAGCAAGGCTAAGGCCTATCAGGTGAGACAGATTCGAGCAATTCTTATTAAGTACGATTTATGAAGAACGGAAGCCTGCCGAAATATGAGATCGTCGTCTACTGGGACGACGAGGACGATCTTTATGTGGCGGTCGTTCCCGACCTTCCGGGATGCATGGCCCACGGCAAAACGCATGTTGAAGCGGTTGAAAATGTCGGTGAGGCTATTGCCCTCTGGATTGATACTGCTCGTGAATTTGGAGACGAGATTCCTCAACCTACCCATCACGCCCTTGACCTGATTGCGGCGTAGGGGTCAGCGACCTAAAAGATCGCGTCCATCGCTTCGTCCAGATTCTTCACACCGATGACACGAATGCCGAGGAGTTTCTCGAGGCCTTTCTTATTCGATTCGGGCAAGATGAGCTTCTTAAACCCGAGCGTCTGAGCCTCTCGGGCGCGGGCTTGGGCTTGCAGGACGCCGCGGACCTCGCCGGTGAGGCCGACCTCGCCGAACATCGCGACCTCGGGCGGAACCTGAATATTCCTAAAACTCGAAGCGATCGCCGCTATCACACCGAGGTCAGCTGCCGGTTCATCGATCTCCATACCACCCGCGACGTTGAGAAAAACGTCGTCACCCGCAAGCTGAAACCCGAGCCGCTTCTCGATCACCGCGATCAGGAGTGACGCGCGGTTCTGGTCAAAACCCTGGGCCATCCGGCGTCCCGAGCCAAACTTAGTCCCGCTCACAAGGGCTTGTACTTCCACAAGCATCGGCCGGGTTCCTTCCATGCAAACCGTAACGATCGACCCGGTCGCGTGCTCTGGACGCTCTTGTAGAAATAATTCCGACGGGTTCGAGACGGGCACGAGGCCTTCGTTGGTCATCTCAAACACGCCGATCTCGTTCGCGGCACCGAATCGATTCTTCGTCGCACGGATTATCCGATGGTTGTGATGCCGGTCGCCTTCGAAATACAGCACCGTATCGACGATATGTTCGAGCGTCTTCGGCCCCGCGATCGAGCCTTCTTTGGTCACGTGTCCGGTCAGAAACACCGGCGTGCCGGACTGCTTGGCGAACATCATAAATTGCCCGGCAACATCACGCACCTGCGATACACTGCCCGGTGCCGATTCGATCTTCTCGCTGAACACGGTCTGGATCGAATCGACGATCACGATGTCCGGCCGCAGTTTCTCGGTTTCGACCAATATCGATTGCAGATTTGTCTCGGGCAGCAAAAACAGGTTCTCGGCCGAGATCCCGAGCCGCTCGCCGCGCATCTTGATCTGCCGTTCTGATTCCTCACCCGATACGTACAGCACCTTTAAACCATCGCGGCTCAGGCTGTTTGCGATCTGCAGCACGATCGTCGATTTGCCGATCCCCGGCGATCCGCCGATCAGCACGAGCGAGCCAGCGACCACGCCGCCACCGAGCACTCGATCAAATTCATCAATGCCCGTCGATGTGCGCGACTCATCCTGCGATTCGATCGTCTGGAACGGGATCGGCGTCACATCGCGAAAGCGAGAAGCTACCCCGCCAGCGGATGCAGCGGCTGCCGTCGGACGAAATCGTTCCTCAACGTACGTGTTCCACTCGCTGCAATCCGGGCATTGCCCGATCCACTTGCGGGCCTGCCGGCCGCAGTTTTGACATACGTATATCGATTGCGGGTCTTTTGCCATAAGCGAAGTTTGCGGACGATGTCAGTAACCCGTGCGTAAGTAAGGGCGCCTCGATTTTAGCAAACATGCCGCCGCGTTTCCGAACCGGCACGAATTGGCAGTTTGAAGAGGATTCGGATTATGGAATTCTGCGGGTAATCGGTATTTATCCCGATGTTCGCTTTGTTGTCCAATCGGGTCGGTTCCGCCGCAACTTCGGCCGCATATCAGTTTCGTGCTAAAATTTACGTTAATGAGGAAGGATATCCTGACAGCCAGAATAGGTTTTGTTCTGCTGCTTGCTGCGGTTGGCTTCGTGCTGAACCCGCTGGCGCATACGACCAAACTCGGCGAGATGGATATTACGTCGCGGCGGATCTTCTCGGCGATCATCGGTGCATTGCTCGCGTCGGCGATGATTGCCTTTGAGATGCGGGTGCGAAAAGCCTCCTTAAAAACCCTGATCGGCGCTGCGATCGGGTCAATCCTTGGTATCCTCGGAGCTTTTTTGATCGGCGTGCTTATTTCGATCCAGAAGGAGGCTGCCGTTTCAGCCGAAACACAGACCTTTCTGACGATCGCGCTTGCGCTGTTCATGGGCTATGTGGGCCTCATGGTCGGAGCGGCTAAGGGCGAATACATCGATCTTTCAGTGCTGGGAGGCATCTTCTCGGACAAGAACGTTAAGATCGATTACAAGATACTAGACACGTCGGTCATCATCGACGGCCGTATCGCGGACATCGCCGAGACCGGGTTTCTCTCGGGTACGCTCGTCATTCCAAACTTCGTTCTCAACGAACTCCAACAGGTGGCGGACTCGGCCGATTCCTCCAAGCGCCAACGAGGACGCCGCGGCTTGGATATGCTCCAGCGGCTGCGGAACAACACGAAGCTCGATATCCAGATCCTCGAAAACGACTTTCCGAGCGTGAAAGAGGTCGATCTCAAACTCATCGAACTCGCAAAGCAGATCGACGCGATGATCGTCACGAACGACTTTAACCTGAATAAGGTTGCTCAGCTTCGCGGCGTCGTCGTGCTCAACATCAACGAACTCGCAAACGCCCTGAAACCGGTAGTTCTGCCGGGTGAGGCAATGCGTGTATTCGTGCTCAAAGAAGGCAAGGAATACAACCAGGGCGTCGCGTATCTCGACGACGGCACGATGGTCGTTATCGACAACGCCCGCCGCCTGATCGGCAAGACCGCCGACATCGCCGTCACCAGCGTTCTGCAAACTACCGCCGGCAAGATGATCTTCGGCCGCTTGTGGGAAGAGAAGGTTGACGAGAACGGCGAAAGCGGAGCGTCCGTACACGATTCCCGGTCGCTTGGCTTCCGCAAAGCGACCCGCGACCTCCGCGAGGGTACGATCATTGAAGAGGTTGGATCCCCAAGATGACGACAACGGCGATCATCGTCGCAGCCGGTTCCGGATCGCGTTTCAAATCCGACACACCCAAACAGTTCCTCGAAATTAACGGCAAGTCCGTGCTCGCTCACACGCTTGAGCGTTTCGAGGCCGCGCCGTCAGTCAGTTGCGTCGTCTTGGTACTCGCCGCGGACCTTACAGATTTCTTTGATATCGGCCCATACCCTAAATTGATGCATGTCGTAGCCGGCGGGACGACGCGTGCGAGATCTGTCGGTAACGGCCTTGCAATGGTTCCGCGGGACACAGAGATAGTGGCTGTCCACGACGGTGCAAGGCCGCTCGTAACGGTCGACGAGATCGAACGCACGATCGCGAAAGCCAAAGCAACCGGTGCCGCTTGCCTTGTCGCACCCGTGACCGATACCATCAAATCCGTTCGCGGAGAAGAGATAGCGGATACGCTCAACCGCGACAAATTGCGAAGAGCTTTGACGCCTCAGGCGTTCAAGATCGAAGTATTGAAAAAAGCGTTTGAAGGCGTCGAGCTAAATGAAGCGGTCACCGACGAATGCTACCTGGTCGAAAAACTCGGCCACCCGATCGCGATCGTCGAAGGCAGTCCGCGAAACATAAAGATCACGCACCTCGAGGATCTTATCCTCGCGGAAGCATTGCTGAATTCAGAACTGGAAACTCGAAACTCATGACTGGAAACTGTTCTCCAACAAACCTCAAAACTGAGGGCCGGTTTTGATCCAGTTATCAGTTATCAGTTTCGAGTTACCAGTTATTTTGGAAGTAATTAATGCGCATAGGCTTCGGCTCCGACATTCATCGACTCGTTCCCGATCGCCCGCTGATACTTGGCGGCGTGCGGATCGAATCTGATCTCGGAGCCGACGGCCATTCGGATGCAGATGCATTGACGCACGCGATCACCGACGCGATCCTAGGGGCACTCGCACTCGGCGATATCGGCACGCATTTTCCGCCGAGCGACGAGCGCTGGCGAAACGCTGAGAGCTTTGTTTTCCTGCGATTCGCGGTCGGCGAGATGAAACAGCACGGCTACGAGATCGCCAACGTCGATTCGACCGTCCATCTCGAATCGCCCAAGCTCCGGCCGTACATCGACGAGATCCGAAAAGGCCTCGCCGACGCGCTTGAGGTCGAAACAAACCGCGTCAGCGTCGCAGCCAAAACCGGCGAAGGCGTCGACGCCGTCGGCGAACGCCGAGCGGTGCGAGCCGAGGCCGTCGTATGTTTAGAGTTCAAGCTTCAGCTTGTCTCTTCCGTAGCAAATAGGCATCTTTAGATAACGAATACAAGCTGAAGCTTGAACTCTGAACGAATGCGACCACAAGAGATCATCGAGAAAAAGCGCGACGGCGGGGAACTTTTCGCCGCGGAGATCGGTGCGTTCGTCGATGGCGTGTGCGATAAGTCCTGGGCGGACTATCAGATCTCGGCGCTCGTGATGGCGATGTTCATCCGCGGACTGAGCGACGCCGAACGCGACGAACTTGTACGCTCGATGCTCTACTCGGGCGAGGTCCTCGATTTCTCCGACATCGACAAGCCGAAAGCGGACAAACATTCGACCGGCG
>DAIOWA010000246.1:0-5031 GCA_036758705.1 Pyrinomonadaceae bacterium
TCACCGCCTTGAGCGGGAAGTGGCGAGCGTGGAAACTGAGTTTGGAACTGTCGATGTGAAAAATTCATTTCTGGATGGCGTGGCTGTTAACAGCAAGCCGGAATTCGAGGACCTCAAGGCCGCCGCCGCGGCGAGTGGCGTTCCCATAAAGGTCGTTGCGGATGCAGTAGCGAAACGCGAAGTTAACTAGGAGTTCTCCATTGCAATTAATAGTTACTAATGGAGACATAAGCTTGAGAGGCAGAATTGGCTAAAAAGAAAAGCAAAGTAGATCGTGAAAAGATCGCCGCCGGCGTGCGGATGATGCTCGAGGGTATGGGCGAAGACCCGGACCGTGACGGCTTGGTAAAGACGCCTGAGCGTGTCGCCGATTTCTATGCTGAACTTACCGAAGGAATGTGGCAGGACGCGAAGCAGCACATCGTTCCGCTACCCGGCGATTCGCATGACGAGATGGTGATCGTCAAAGATATATCGTTCGCTTCGGTTTGCGAGCATCACCTGGCGCCATTCGTCGGTAAATGCCACATCGCTTACATTCCGAAAGGCGGACGGATCGTCGGATTGTCGAAGTTGGCTCGTATTGCCGAGATATTTTCGCGACGGCTACAGGTGCAGGAGCGGCTTACGCAGCAGATCGCGAACACGCTGTTTGACGAATTGAAACCGCTCGGCGTGATGGTCGTCGTCGAGGCGGAACATACGTGTATGACATTACGCGGAGTGAAGAAGCCGGGTGCGATCACGATCACATCCGCAGTCCTCGGCGGCTTCCGGCGAGACCCGCGAACACGAGCCGAAGCGATGTCGCTAATCAAGGGGTAGTTCAGAGTTGTGCGATTTATCGCGTACTCATCTTTGCCTCGAAGATCTTTTTGGGGCCGAGGGTACGCGATAAAACGCGCACTTTGAACAGATACTTTAAGTGTCCATCCTCAGACACATGGAAACTACATGAAGAAAACACTTAGCTTGTTATTGCTCACTGCATACGCGATTCAGGCGGCATTCGCCCAGGACTTCACAAAACTCTTCAACGCCGACAAGATGCGGCAGCGGGTGATCAGGCTTTCAGCCGACGACTTCGAAGGCCGCGGGCCGGGCACTGCCGGCGGAAAACGGGCTGCCCAATACATCGCGGACGAGTTAAAGGCGGCAGGTGTTAAGCCGGGCAATGGCAAGAGCTATTTCCAGAACGTAAAGATGATCGGGGTAAAGGCGGACCCGAACACGAAACTGAACGTGACCGGTCCGACCGGAACTCAGTCTTTCAACTTCGGAGACGAATTCGTAGCGACAACGAGTGCACAGAAGGACAGCGTTTCGATCGATTCGGAGATCGTGTTCGTAGGACACGGCGTCGACGCACCTATCTTCAACTGGAACGATTTCAGTGGTCCGGCGGAGGATTATCGCGGCAAGGTGCTGTTGATAATGGTCAACGATCCGCCCGCGACTGCCGCGGAGCCGAACCTGTTTGGCGGAAAAGCGCTCACCTATTACGGCCGTTGGACCTACAAATATGAAGAAGCCGCACGTCGAGGAGCAGCGGGCGTCATCCTGATCCACACCACGGAATCTGCGGGTTACGGCTGGAATGTCGTACGCACTTCCAACGGTAACTGGCGGTACGAGATCGCACGCACGCCGACTGACGTAACGCCTTTTCTCAACGTGAAATCGTGGATGACCTACGATGCTGCAAAGAAAATGCTGGCGGGCGGAAACCTCAACATCGATGAAATGACGGCCGCCGCCAAACAACGTGGATTCAAGCCGATCAGGACCGGGCTCAAGATGAAGCTCGATCTTAAGAGCGAATTCCAGACCTTTGATTCGCCGAACGTCGTGGGCATGGTCGAGGGAAGCGACGCGAAGCTGAAGAACGAGCATGTGATCTACACGGCCCACTGGGATCATCTCGGCATCGGCGAAGGTAATGCGATCGGCGACAAGATCTTCAACGGCGCATACGACAACGCATCGGGCGTCGCCGCGACTCTCGGGATCGCCGAAGTTCTCGCAAAAATGCCAAAAAAACAGCGGCCGAAGCGATCGTCGTATTTTCTTTTCACAACCGCCGAAGAACAAGGCTTACTCGGAGCCGAATACTTCGCCTCGCACCCTCTTATACCGCTCAATAAGATAGCTGGAAATGTGAACATCGACGGAGTTAACTTTTTCGGCCGCGTGACTGACTTTTCAGCCCTCGGAGTCGAACGCTCATCGCTTGATACAGTCGTAAACGAAGTGGCGAAAGAGAAGAATCTCACGCTCGAGGGTGATATGAGCCCCGAACAGGGATTCTTCTTCCGCTCTGACCATTTTCCGTTCGCAAAGGTCGGCGTTCCGGCGATCTCGCTCCGACACGGCGATGCCTTCGTAACACCGCTAAAAGGCGAAGCTCTTTCGTTCTTCAGCGAATACACCGCAAAGTACTACCACCAGGCGACGGATGAGTATAAGAATTGGTGGGATACAGACGCGATGATACAGAATGCCGAACTGGGACTCGCGATCGGTACAAAGATCGGAAACCTTCCGTCTATGCCCCGGTACAAGGACTCAGACGAATTTGCGGCGGCCGACAAGAAGCGGTTGGTTAAATAGGGTTTCTTTAGCCCGACGCGATGAACGGAGTCAAAAAAAACACCCCAAGCACGACATCGTCCTCAAATGGCTTGGCACATCCTCATTCATTCAAAATGCTCCGATTTTTTGCATACCGAACTTTTTCGTGTAAAAATTCGTTTTGATTTCAGTTCCTGCGATGCCTCGCACAATTTTGGAGACTTCTTGATGCACTGTCCCCGTTGTGGCCAACAACAAATTTCCACTGAAACGAAGTTCTGCTCTCGGTGCGGATTTCAGATGGGACTGATCCCTGAACTCCTCGCTAACAACGGAACGCTCCCACAGCTCGCTGAACTTTACAAGCAGAATCAGGGATGGTTTACGCGTAAGAACGGAGTGATCTTCTCCCTGATGTGGTTCGTATTCTGGGTGATGATGGTTCCCGCCTTTATCGGAATTGCTGGAGGTGAAGAAGAGGCAGCCGTATCCGCCGTTTTCGGTGTCTTTACGACGATAATGATGCTGATCTTCTCGCTCGGATTCCTGAAAAAGACGCAGAAAACAATCAACATTGCCGCGCTCGAAGCACATCAAATGCAAGCAACTGGACTATACGGAGCGACTCCAAACCAGAACGCTTTGCCGCCCCAACAGAGCGTTCCGGCTCAATCGTATACTGCTCCGCAGGGAGCCTGGCGGACACCGGATACTGGCGAGTTCGCTGTACCAGGAAGCGTTACCGACTCCACAACCAAGCTGCTCACTAAGGACGAATAAATGCACTGCCCGAGATGCGGCCAACAACAGGTCTCTAATGAAACGAGATTTTGCTCGCGGTGCGGATTTCTGTTGACCGGGATCGCACAGGTCATCGCCAATGACGGCCTTGTTCCCAATCAACAACGCAACACCTTCTTTGCGGCTGGCTCTCCAAGGCGTCGCGGCGTCATGCAGGGTGTTTTCTTCTTTCTGCTGACTTTTCTTTTTGTACCACTCACCGCGATATTTAGCGCCTTTCTGGGGATCGAGCCATTTCTACCGGCAATCTTGGCCATACTGTTCTTTGTTGGTGGTATGCTTCGCGTCGTATACGCCCTAATGTTCGAATCGGGAGTTCCGGGTGGCAAAACGCTTGAGGAAAAGGTCCTCAGCGGAACGCCGATCCTGGTAAGCAAAGAAAAGGCCGGCGAACTTCCACCGGCGCAGTCGATCCCCGTCAATGTCTACGCTCCGCCACCCCTCGCCGGACACTGGCGAGATACCAACGACCTCGCCCCAACTCCCGGCAGTGTAACTGACAACACCACCAAGCTGCTTCAGAAAGATGAAGACCGCTAGAAACGATCGAAGACCATCGGCTAAACGATCCGAGCGTTAGTAGCCAACCGCAACCCCGTCACTCCGCGAGTCGATCGCCCCGAGTCGCACTCCATCCTTGTCGATCATTATCCCGGTCGCCGACGCAATATTACCGGGACGCTGGGCGAACTTATGGCCATACGAGGTCAATATCTTCATCGTGTCCGGCGAGATCCCGAATTGCTCGTAGCCGATCTCGTCAGGCAGCCACTGCATATGAATCCGCGGTGCGTCGATCGCCTGCTGGATGTCCATGTCGTGGTCGATCACGTTGATGACGGTCTGCATCACAGCGGAGATGATACGCGGGCCGCCGCGGGCACCGAGAGCGAACCATGGCTTGCCGTCCGTTGTCATCACGATCGTCGGTGTCATCGACGAGAGGGGACGCTTCCCACCTTCTACCTTGTTGCGTTCGCCCTGCACCAGACCGAACAGATTCGGTCGCCCCGGACGAGCAGCAAAGTCGTCCATCTCATCATTCATCAACACCCCGGTTCCTTTTATCGTGACACGTGAACCGTATAGATCATTGATCGTATATGTGTTCGTGACAATGTTTCCGTCCGGATCGACAACGGTGAAATGCGTCGTTTCAGTTCCTTCGGTCGACGTCGAGATGTTGCCGAACTTGATGTCTTTGCTTGCCGAAGCCTTTTCAAGATCGATCGAAGCCCGGCGTTCGGCAGCGTATTTTTTGTCGATCAGTTTTGCGACCGGGACATCGGCAAAATCAGGATCTGCCATAAACTCCGCACGGTCCGCGAACGATCGGCGCATGGCCTCGGCAAGAACGTGAAACTTCGCCGAAGATCCGCTGCCCATCGCTCGAACGTCATAGCCCTCGAGCATATTCAAGACCTGCAGCATCACGATCCCGCCCGAGCTTGGCGGCGGCATTGTGATGATCTCGTGGCCGCGATATGAGCCTTTCAGCGGCACGCGTTCCTTGGCAACGTAGTTCTTCAGATCTTCAAGCGTGATCAACCCCTTGTTCGCCTTCATATCGTCGGCGATCATCTGAGCCGTCTTGCCCGTGTAGAATTCTTTCGCACCGTCCTTACTGATCCGAGTGAGGGTTTCTGCAAGCTCCGGCTG
>DAIOWA010000247.1:0-5027 GCA_036758705.1 Pyrinomonadaceae bacterium
TACCAGAACGCATCTTCCGTAACGACCGAATCGACCGGACACCCTTGCTCAAGAAAGTCCGGCATCAGCTCACGGATCGCGATCGGGTCCATTACTGCACCGCTCAAGATGTGGGCTCCGACAAAGGAACCTTTCTCAACGATACCGATCTCGACCTCACCGATCTTATTGCCCGGCTTGAGTCCGCGATCAACAAGGTCATCGTGCTCGGCGATCTTTTTCTTCAGCCACAGTGCTCCGGCAAGATTCGCGGGGCCTGCACCAACGAAAACGACGTCCATTTCGATCTGTTCGCGTTCGATCATAAACCGTTATTGTACGACAGCTGTCCTTTACTGTCCCGTTTGCTGGGCGGTCGCTTCCCTCTTTCGCCGCCGATGCTTTCCCTCAACCGCATCATCTTCGTAGTTCGACCGCGAAGCGACCAGCACCGCCAGTAGAAGTAAGAACAAAAGGGCGATCGCGGTTGTATGCAGATTGAAATCGAAAATGCTGTGAACAAATGCCCCAAATACGCCTACGAAAGCGCCCGCAGCTATTCCCCTTCGCTCAAGATTCCTCACTTTCACCGCGGAAAATCCAGCCCTGAAAACGAGAAACAGGAACGCGAACCCCAGGATCGCCCCAACGATACCGGCGTCCGACAAGACTTGAAGATAATCATTGTGGGCTTGCTCGACCCGCTCAAAACCGCTCGCCTCATCGTACTTTGTATAGGCCACGCCGAAGGCTCCCAACCCAACACCAAATGGCTGATTGGCTCCGATCATCTTAAGCGTTGTCGTCCATATCTGGGGCCGTGTAACAACACCCTCAGCGACGCCCTGACCGTCGCTTATTCGCGTCAGCGTATTCTCACCTCCGATAAAAGCCGTGCCCGCAATGATCGCCGCCAGAATACCGATCCCTAATGCCAACCGCAGCCCGGTTGAACTTCGTTCACGATTCAAATAGGTTACAAGCACAAGGAATCCCAACTGAAGCACAAGCGCGATCAATCCGCCCCTCGATCCGCTCAACATGATCGACACGCCCATTAGAACTACTGCGGTGATGTAGATCAGCCTTTTGTCCTGTGAGACCGATCCGGTGAAGAGCATCCCTAGTGGAATCGCGATCGCCATTTCCATCCAGCCGGCGAAATTATTTCGGCTAACGAATGAACCGAATGGCAGCGGCCTCTCCAGCAGCCCGTATATCTTAGTTGGGCTCAACACCGATTGGAGTATCGCAAAGAATGCGAAAAGAGCGCCGAACGCGGTGATAAATACGGCAAGTTTTCGGAGCCTCGAAGCCGAGTCGATGGAAACAATTGCGAGCGAAAAGAATAGTCCCAGCCCGAGAAAATGAAGCGCATTGACCTTCGTGGTGAAAGGGTCAAGAGAGATCGTGTTCGGGATATCGGATATTGGCCATCCATCCGGCAACGTTCCGAGCGGCAGCACCTGGATCAGTCCATATGCGGCCGCCGCAAACAACATTATTTGAAGCGGGTCGTCGCTGACTCGAAGCGTGCCGTTTCGCAGCGAATCTATCGACCAGCAAAGTAACATCAGCGCAATGGTCGAGTAGACGAGTGCTAGGACGCCTTGATGAACCGCTCCGTAGAGTGCGGTCGAGATCGTGATGATCGCAAAGATCATTACGAAGCCAGTCTTATTTAGTTTTGTTCTCGGTTCCAAAATAGCGAGTTAATTTAGACGCAATATGGAAAAGTCGTCGAGCCAAAAAATACCGTTCATAGGGCATTCGTCTGTACACGTTTCACGGCTGCTTACAAGATAGATACCATCGCTCTCGTGGGGCATAGAAAACTCCAAGTTCACCTCCCGCCAATCGCTCGTCCCGGACGCGAATGCAGGTGAAACTGCCAGCATCTCGTGATCCTTCGCACTTCGAAGTTCGAGCAATGGCAGGCTGCCGCCCCGAAGATTCTCAGTACGAACCCAGAACGTCAACCGATATCTCGATCCAGGCGAGAGAGCGAGCGCCTGACGCAAGGTAGGAAAAGTCGGCTTCCCATATCCCCGAAACGTGAATTTCAGACTCCGCTTTCCACTGTGCGACACTGAATTGTCCGTGGAAATGTCGATCCTTCCATCAGTTCTCAGTAGACTCCAGTCGAATCTTAGATCTCGGTCGCCCGCCTTGATGGGAAGTTCAAAGCCGGCATTTGTGATCGCCTCCGACCGAGCGTCAGGGTCGATCCCGGCCTGTCGCGAAAATTCAAGAGATCCCCGATAGGAACGGTAAGAGAGAAGATCGGCGAACATTCGTGTTGCTTGCGGTTCGTAGAGCGCTTTCCGGTCAGGCCCGATCATATTCCAGACCCTGATCGCATCTTCGGGACGGTTGATCGAGGCGTAGAACATTGCAAGCGTCGCTTTAGAGTCACCGCTATCCGTCAGAAATTGTTCGACCTGCCGTCTATCCTGTCCGAGCACGTTCCACGCGGTTGAGAATACCTGAAGACGATACGGACTGCTGTGTTTCGCCGCTGCATTCAGGTGTGCGACCGCCTCCGGAACTCGGCCGCGACGAAGGAAAAAATTCCCAACCTGCCAATGCGGGATGGTGTAGTCCGGAGCAAGCTCGATCGCCTTTTTGAAGGCGGATTCGGCCTCATCGTATCGACCCGCTTGTTCGTTAATGCGGCCAAGCTCCGTCCAGGAGCGGTAATGGAATGGAGCTCGGCGGGCAGCCTCTTCGTATTCTTTGATCGCCCCGGCAAAGGTCGGATCATCGAACGCCGCCTTAAGGATCGCGCCGGAAAGCCAGAAAGGCCGAGGGCTCGATGGTGTAAAGCTTTTCGCGGTCTCAGCGATCTCCGCCGAATCGGCTGAAGCGGGCGACGTCGAATCCGCAAATAGATCACCGATCTGCCACCTGATCGAAAACCAGGCAAAGCCAAGCGCGACTATCATCGCCGCAACAGCGGCCAGCGACGAGGCCTTCGACCCCTTGATAACTGATATATGTTCCTGCACAAATGAGGCCGTTAGCTAAAGAACTTCGTAAATTGTTCGACGACGTACTGCTGTTCTTCCGCGGTAAGTTCGGGATAGATCGGCAGTGCCAAGGTCTCTGCCGCCGCCTTCTCCGATTCCGGCATATCACCGGGGCGATAACCAACGTATTCAAAGCATTCCTGCAGGTGAAGCGGGACAGGATAGTAGATGTCAGTGCCGACTCCCGCTTCAGTCAGAAAGCTGCGAAGTTCATCGCGGCGAGCCGGCACTCGGACGACATACTGGTTATAGATATGCCGCACATTCTCGCGTTCGAGCGGCAGAGAGATATGCTCGGTCAGTCCAGCATCGGTAAACAACTCGCGATAGCGGTCCGCGTTGGCCTTGCGCCGGTCAGACCAGGAATCCAGGTGCGGAAGCTTGACCCGAAGCACGGCACCTTGAAAGCCATCGAGACGAGAATTGAGCCCAACCCATTTGTGGTAATAGCGTTCTTTCGAACCATGGACGCGCAGAGCAAATAATTTCTCGGCAAGTTCGTCATCGTTGGTCGTCATGAATCCGCCGTCGCCCATACCACCCAGGTTTTTTGACGGATAGAATGAGAAGCAGCCGATCTCGCTCATCGCCCCCGCTCGAACCCCATTTTCCTCGGCCCCGATCGCCTGAGCCGCGTCTTCGACAAGCGGGATCTCACCCTTCGACGCCGCTTCACGTAGAGCGGCCATATCGACGCACTGTCCGTAAAGATGTACCGGCTGGATCGCCTTCGTCCGCTTTGTGATCTTTGCCTCGACCTGAGTGACGTCGAGGTTGTAAGTTGCTGGATCGATATCGACAAACACCGGAACGGCACCGAGCCGCGTGATCGCGCTAACGGTGGCGAAGAAGCTGTACGGGGTGGTGATGACCTCGTCACCGGGTTTCACGTCCAGAGCCATTAACGCGAGCAGCAACGCATCGCTACCCGAAGCGCAGCCGATTGCATGCTTTGTTCCGCAGTACGCAGCAAGTTCTTCCTCGAGCGCCTTAACTTCAGAGCCGAGAATAAATCCGTTCGTATCGAGCACACGGCCGAGAGCAGCTTCGATCTCCGGCCGGAGCTTACTGTTCTGTTCGGTTAGATCAAGTAGTGGAACTTTCATGAATTTCTGAAGGTTTGATTTTATCGAAACGACCGATGGTTTGCATTTTGCGGATAACTTTTCTAGCCTCAATTCACAATGATCCCCGACCGCAAGAAACGAACTGCCGAGATCATCAAACGGCTTAAGAAGGCGTATCCCGATGCACACTGCGCTCTGAACCATACCAATCCCTTCGAGCTGCTGATCGCAACGATCCTCTCGGCACAATGTACGGACGAGCGCGTAAACATCGTGACCGCCGACCTGTTTCGGAAGTATCGAGGGCCGGAGGATTTCGTGAAGGTCTCTCAGCAGGAACTCGAACGCGACATCCATTCGACCGGATTCTTTCGTAACAAGGCCAAGAACATCAAGGCGGCGAGTCAGCGGCTGATCGAGGTTTACGGCGGCGAGATCCCGCGGACGATGGACGAGATCTTGACGCTCGGCGGCGTAGCTCGCAAGACGGGTAACGTCGTTCTGGGAAATGCATTCGGCATTGCCAGCGGAGTCGTGGTCGATACGCACGTAAGCCGGCTGTCGCAAAGGCTTGGACTTACCGATGAAAAAACTCCCGAAAAGATCGAACGCGACCTTCAGGAGTTAGTTCCGAAGAAAGATTGGGTGATGTTCTCCCACTGGCTGATCTATCACGGCCGACAGATATGCAACGCCCGCAAGCCGAAATGCCACGAATGCGTTCTGGCGGATCTATGCCCTTCCTATGTCGTTTTTACCCATTCTGTTGCCGAACAATTTTAAAATTAAGGTTTTTAAAAACTGTGCTTTCGGAGAGGCTAAGCAAGGCGAGATCGCCAGGACAAAAAATCAACCGCAGGCGGGCGAAAAAAAATGTGGCACGTGCCACATCCAAAGGAGAAAGGATGAAGGATGAAGGATAAAACCCTGATTTTACGGTGGTTTTCGCCTT
>DAIOWA010000248.1:0-5016 GCA_036758705.1 Pyrinomonadaceae bacterium
TCGGCGACGATCACGCCAAACGGATCGCTGAGGAACGTGCTTCCCCAGAACTGGATCCCGGGCGTGTCGGGGACGAAGACCTCCAGCCCGACTCGATTTACTCCCGCGACGTAAACGCCGTTTGCGATCGAATGCGATCGCTGGATGGTACGCCAGGCGTCACGTTGCTGATCGCCGTACTTGTCCTTCTCGTACGGATGCCAGCCGATCGCTGTTGGATAAAACAATATCTGTGCGCCGCGAAGAGCAGTTAACCTCGCGCCTTCGGGATACCACTGGTCCCAACAGATCAGCGTGCCGATGCGTCCAACCTCGGTATCGAACGCCTTGAAACCCATGTCGCCGGGCGTGAAATAGAACTTCTCGTAGTAAGCCGGGTCGTCCGGGATGTGCATCTTTCGGTAAACGCCAGCTACCGGTTCGCCGGGTTTAACGATTACGAGGCTGTTGTGATAGAGCCCCAAGGCACGCTCCTCGAAGATCGGAGCGATCACGGTGATATTTTTCTCGTCCGCAACTTTCGCCAACGCCGCAACCGACGGACCGTCGATCGGTTCAGCAAGATCGAATAGGTCGGCGTCTTCTTTCTGACAAAAATACTGCGAGCGAAACATCTCCGGCAGGCATATGATCTGAGCGCCCTTCCCGGCAGCTTCCTCGACAAACTCGACCGCCTTTTTCAGGTTCGCGTCGATGTCCGTTCCCATCGACATCTGCACCAGCCCGACCTTGTATTTATCCCTGTTTGGCATTGAAATAGAGTACATCGACCGCCCGCACTTGTCGAAGATTCCGCCAATCGCGTGCTACTATCTACGCGTACGAACCTGGACGCCTGCGGATTCGTATTTTCCTTACAGAATATGAAATATTGCCCGACCTGCGAGACACGCTACGACGAGGACATTCTGCGTTTTTGTATGAAGGACGGCACGCCGCTGCTCGAAGAGGCGGAGCCGAACTTTGTCGAGATGCCGAGCGAGAGCCTCGACGTCGCGGAGGTCGACCCGGATGATCCGTCAGAGCACACGGTCATTCGCCGCAATATTCCCGTTCCGCCGCCGCTTGTATCGTCCGAGATCGAACAGCCGCCTCCGCCGCCTCCCGTTGAAGAAGATTTTTCGGATGTTCGGCCAAACTCGGGCGGACAGCGGATCGTCGTCCCCACTATCGAAGAACAGCAGCGTGAACGCGCGCGGGTCGCCGCTCAATATCGCGCCGAACAGCCGCGTCGCAGCGGTGTGAATACTGCCCTCGTAGTCCTTGTTACCATCTTTGGAACGATCATCGTGGTCGGCATCGGCGGGATCCTGCTTTACTTCCTGGTCGCGAATGGAAATGGCACCAACACGAATGCCAACGTGAACGTGAACGCGAATCAGGACGTCAACGCGAACACCAATCTCGGAGCCAACGCCAACTTCGATTTCAACACGAATTCAAATCACTCGAACGTAAACACCAACGCAAACATTTCGACTCCAACCCCGACGCCTTCACCGACGCCGACTCCGCGTCCGACCGAATCGCCCTCGCCGACGCCCGACGATGACGCTAGCCCAACTCCGCTGCCGTCGCGGACGCCTCTACCAACGCAAACGCCTATAGTCATCCGTCCCGGCGCGTCACCGACGCCTTTGCGAACACCGGCTCCGACGCCGCGGACGATCATCACACCATCAACGCGCCCGAGCCCGTAACAGCTTCGGGCGCCCTAATGCACGCTTCCGACGGTCGTTTCCGCCCGGGAAGCTGAAAGCGGACGGATCACCTCTACAATTGACAGTCAGGAAGTGCCCGCGAAGACAGCGGTAGCAAGCCGCCCTTTCCGACTGCGACCGGCGGCGGTGACGACGGTGCCGGAAACGTCTCAAGAACAGAGATTCTTGCTCCGAGTGTATGAAATTCGGTCATTGACATTGCGTACTATCTATGGCACGCTGTCAGACCCGGTTTAGATTCCGGTAAGCTGATCTTTGACAACGGGTTAGGTGCTGAAAATAGGTTAAATAAACCGGAGCGAAAAGTTTTTTTCAAAATCCTGATTTCTGCCTGTGGAAAACGCATTAACCCGAATAATAACAGTAGTTTGCGTGTCCCACGCACTTTGTGGGACACTGCGGGACAAGGCAACGGCTTTCGGAGGCTAGATAAGGGTCAGGGCCGCTTCGACGGCACGACGGGGGTCGATCACGCCCCAGCCCTGGCGGTCGACTTCGTAACTGGGAAGGCGTTCGGCTGTCTTGATGAGTATCGTCTTCACCTGCTGCGGCGTAAGCGACGGATTTGCTTCGAGCATCTGGGCGACGAGCGACGACACGATCGGCGCCGAGAAAGAAGTGCCGTCGACGTATTTGTAGTGCTTCGTGATCACATTCTCGCGGCGGATCTTGAGCGTGATGATCTGGCGGATGCTGTGGACAGGGCGGTCGAGAGCTGCATCGAGTTCGCCATCCACACCGGGATTTTGCTTTATGATCGTGTGGAGATCTTCGTCCTTTGCTGCGTCAAGCTGTTTGAGTAATGCGGCTTCTTGAGCAGTCGGTGTGTTCGGCAGGATCGGGGCCGGAACCCAGATCGACGGAGCGATCACCTCAGGTTTTTGGAGGCCGTCGATGGTCGGGCCGTATGACGATCGGTACATTCCGCGTCGGGCACGGTCGAGCGAATTATTGTCGTCGAGCCCGCCGACCGCAATGCAAGATGGAGCACTCGCCGGCGGCACGACAGGATGATTCGGCAGATGGCCTGCATTGCCGACCGCGCATACAACGACGATCCCTTCCCGCGTACATTCCTCGACGATCTGCGAAAGCGGATCGCTCAAGTAACTCTGTTCGTCGTCACCGCCTGCGGAAATATTCACCACGCGGATGCCGTACTTCTCACGATTTTCAAGTATCCATTCGAGCCCGACGAAGATGTCGTCATCAGAAATGCGGCCGGTTCGTGCAAGCTTGACCAGCACGACATCCGAATCTGGCGCGAGCCCGCGATAAAAGCCATTCGAGAGCGATCCGTTACCGGCAGCGACGACCGAGGTCATCATCCCGTGCCAGCTAGCGACGTCCGGCTGAAACAGCGAATCGAGCTTGCCGTCCGGATCGATCAGGCTTCGGTAGGCGACGATCCGGTTTCGAGGCGAGGTCAGATCAACATGAGGGTAAAATCCCGAATCCAGAAATGCGATCGTCACGCCTTTTCCGGTGAACCGTTCATCCGCGTCTAACCGGAGAGGAGTCGAAAGAACGTGCGAACCATCCTTCTGCACGGCCGCATCCTTTACGATCTGGTCCTTGGCCCGCGAGAATATCCGCACGCATCGGCCGCAAACCTCTTCGAATCCGTCCTTATCCGCTGCATTTGCGATCAGCAGCCGCCGCACGTCTTCGTCTAGTCCCGAGACGGAAATGAAATCTTCATTCGTCTCGCGGCTGCAAACCGGACAAGCCCGTTCGCCCGCGGCGGTGTCGGATATCAGCGAAGGCCGGTCGACCTGTTGGGATTCGTGCAGGGACATTTGAGCGGTTTAGTTTTTCACAGCGGGTAGCTAAAATCAATCAACTTGGTTTCAAGTTTCAAATTTCAAATTCTTCGACACGAACCTTGAAACCTGAAACTTGAGGTCTGAAACTCACTCTCGTATGGCTAAGAAAAAGATTGGTCTTGCCCTATCCGGAGGCGGTGCACGCGGGTTTGCCCACGTTGGCGTGCTGAAGGCATTGGTCGAGAACGATATTCCGATCGACCTGATTGCGGGCACATCCGCCGGATCGTTCGTCGGCGGAGCCTTCGCCGCAGGCCTTTCGGTCGATGAGATAGTCGAGGTCGGCAAAAAGATCACGTGGTTCGGCGTTGCGGGATTCTCATATTCACCGAAAGGCTTCCTATCGAACGCCGCGATGAAAGGCTTCATCGAGAGCAATTTCCCGGTGTCAAGGTTCGAGGATCTGCGTATACCGTTCACGGCGGTGGCCTGCGATCTTGAAACCGGTGAGGAGATCTACCTGAAGGACGCTGGCGATCTGACGCACGCGATCCGTGCGAGTTGTGCGATTCCCGGCGTATTTGTTCCGGTGGCTGACGACGGACGCCAGCTCATTGACGGCGGTGTAGTCTCGCCGGTCCCTACGCGGGCGGTAAAAAAGATGGGAGCCGATGTCATTCTCGCCGTCGATCTCATTACCTGCGGCACGACTTACTGGGGCTCGCCGAGCACGCTTGTCGGCACGTTCTTTCAGTCGGCGATGATCATGCTCCGCACAACTTCGAAACATCAGCATTACCGGGCCGACGTGATAATCGAACCCGCCATCGCTCACATCCGCCCGGACGACATCAGCAAACGCGACGAGCTGATCGAGCTTGGCTATAAGTCGGTAGTCGATTCGCTCGACGAGATCAAAAGAGCCCTCGAAAGTAATTGACGCTCTTGGACTTGCACCTGCGCCCGCAAAAGTGCATCATTACGTCTGTTAATCCTTCTCTCGCGCATCAACGGTGATGCGCCCGGCTGAACAAAGTTTCATTGAGGCGGCGTGTTTTGGAAGTTCGAGGGTAGGCAGTTTTTTGGTTTTGGAAGCAGCTCAGTTAGTCCCTCGGGCCGCAAAAGCAACGTCGAAATGGAGCAGACCGTTTCTCCGCGAAGACGACGCTTCCGTTGATCCTCAGACCGAGGAAAATAGGACACTCAGATAATGAAACTTTACGTAGGAAACCTGCCCTTCTCGACGGGCAATTCAGAATTGGAACAGCTTTTCTCAGGTGTTGGAACCGTTGAGTCAGCGACGGTTGTTGAAGATCGTGAAACGGGCCGCTCGCGCGGTTTCGGATTCGTCGAAATGGCGTCTGCGGAAGACGGCAACAAGGCTATCTCGGAACTCGACGGCAGCGATTTCGAAGGACGTCAGCTCAAGGTCAACGAGGCAAAGCCCCGTGAAGACCGCGGCGGATTCGGCGGTGGTAACGGCGGCGGTCGTCGCGGCGGTGGTGGTTACGGCGGAGGCGGTGGTGGAC
>DAIOWA010000249.1:0-4999 GCA_036758705.1 Pyrinomonadaceae bacterium
ATCAGCGTCACCTCGTGCGGGTCCATAAAGATCATAAACGGAGCCGTCATCCGCGGACTCAAAGCGCTGTCTGAGAGTAGTGACAACAACTGTTCCCGCGTCATTCCAACCAGCGCAAACGTTTCCGGAGCGACTTGCACCTGGGCCGATCTTAGCAGTTCCTTTGCATCCATAATCTCTACGTATTAGCCGAACAACTATCGAAACATCTAAGATCGAAACGGTCAATCGCAGATACCGATTGCAATTCCCGCGCAATACGCTTTACTCTAGAACCGCCCACCAATCAAAATCTCATGCGAAAAGTAATACTGTGTCTCGCAGTATCGTTCGATGGCTTCATTGAGGGCCCGAACGGTGAGCTCGATTGGATCGTCTTCGATAAGGACGGCGGCTCTGATCTGATGAGTTTCGTTGAAGAGATCGACTCGATCTTTTACGGCCGCGTGAGTTACGAGATGTGGGGCAATCCGCCGATCACGGACGAAAGCTCGGATTTCGAGAGATCGTTCTACGGCGCACTCGCTAAAATGAACCGATACGTGTTCTCCACAACGCAAACATCCTTCGAAGGCGACCCAACCGTCATTGCTTCAAGCTCGGCAAAGCTTGTCCGCGAGTTGAAAAAGAAACCCGGCAAGCACATCTGGCTCTATGGCGGTGCGAGTTTGATCCGCACGTTTATGAATGAAGATCTAGTCGACGAATACCGGATCGCGATAATGCCGTCGATCATCGGCGAGGGCAAACCGCTCTTCTCCGGCATCGTCAGCCAACACAAACTTCGCCTGGTCGATGCAACGCCGTCTAACTCCGGCGTCCTCGCGGTTAAATACGAGGCGAAGCGATGAACTCCCCTTCCGAGATCACCATCCGCGAAGCCGTCGCTTCCGATATCCCCACGCTTGAAGTTTTCGAGCAGGCCGTGGTCACCGCGGAACGTCCATTCGATGCGACACTCAAGCCCGAAGGTGTAAAGTATTACGACCTGGATCTTCTGATCTCTTCGCCGGACTCACACCTTCTTGTCGCGGAGCACAACGGGAATCTGATCGGTTCCGGATACGCCCGCATCGAAGAAAGCAAGGCATATCGCATTCACAAACATCATTCCTATCTCGGATTTATGTACGTCGCGCCTGAGTATCGCGGAAAAGGCGTTGTCGGACTCATTCTCGACGAGCTTTACCGCTGGACGCTTTCGCGCGGAGTTACCGAATTGAAGCTTGAGGTCTACAGCGAGAATGCTCCGGCGATCCGAGCGTACGAAAAGGCGGGATTTGCTCCAAGGCTCCTGGAGATGCGTGCCACGATCGGTTTCAGATCCGAGCTCGATCAACAATCCGAAGACTAAACTTCAACAATAGTCGTAACTATCACCGGTTTCGTGCCAAGTTCCCTTTGCACGAAACGTTTGAGATGGATGCGAAGGTTTTCTTTGAAGACGGTCTTATCCGCGATCTGATCGCGCTTCATTTCGCTGACAGCATCCGCAATTGCAGAGCGAGCAGCGGCTGCGAAGCCGTTTGAAGGAACGCGGACATTCTTGTCCGCACCTTGCGAACCGCTGAAACTGCGGACAGGAATGTCCGCGATCCCCGCGACTCCGTTGAAAGTTATCTGCGGCTCGCCGACCAGCGTATGCGATCCCTTATCAACCGTCACGACCAACGAAACCGCACCGCCGTAAGCAAGCTTCTTCCGCTCGCGAACCACGTCATACTCGATCTCGCCCATCGACTCCTCGTCGATGAACGTCCGATGCAGTTCGTGTTTCTCTACAACTCTTGCCCCAAACTCATCGATCTCCAGCAGGTCGCCGTTTTCGATCAGCACAATATTGTCGTCGTGATATCCGGCGATGTGGTTCTTGACGAATTCCTTGTGCCGGAACAGCATTCGATATTCGCCGTGTATAGGAACCAGATATTTCGGCCGGGCGGTCTCGACCATGATCCGAATATCTTCCTGCGAGGCGTGGCCGGAGACGTGTACTAGCCGTCGCTTTTCTTCGATGATATTCGCTCCGCGTTTATAAAGGTGCCCGATCAGCCGCGAGATGTTTTTCTCATTGCCGGGGATGATCCGAGCTGAAAGAACCACCGTATCGCCCTTGTCGATCTCGATCCCCTTGTATGTCGACGTCGCCATATTCCACAACGCCGCACGCATCTCACCCTGCGATCCGGTGACGATATAGCAAAGCTCGTCGTCATCATATTGACGCGATTCGCTCAGATCGATCAGCGTGCCGTAACCAGGTTTCAACAGTCCCTGATCCGTCGCGATCTCGACGTTCTTCATCATCGACCGCCCGAGCACGCAGACCTTTCGCCCGTATTCGCGAGCGAGATCGAGGATGACCTGAAGGCGATGGATGGAAGAAGAAAAGGTCGAGACGAAAAGTCGTCCGGGAGTCTCTTCAAAGATCTCACGAAACGCGGGGATCACCGCTTGCTCAGACGGCGTCCGGCCGGGCACGGTAGCGTTAGTGGAATCGGCAAGCAGAGCCAGCACGCCTTCGTCGCCGTATCGCCCGAGAGTTTTCAGATCATACGGTGGGCCGATCACGGGCGTGTCGTCGATCTTGTAATCGCCCGTGTGGATCACCGTCCCGATCGGCGTCTTGATCGCCAACGAAAAACAATCCACGAGCGAGTGCGAGGCGTGGATGTATTCCACCTCGAACGCACCGATCTTCGAAACGTCTCCGGCCTTCACACGATGCAGGAGCACGTCCTCCAACATCTCGAATTCCTCAAGCCGCTTCTCAGCCAACGCAAGCGTGAATCGGGATGCATAAACCGGAATGTTGAATTTCTTCAGGAGATAGGCGAGAGCCCCAATATGATCTTCGTGGCCGTGGGTCAGGATGAGCGCGGTGATGTCGTCGCGGTATTCTTCGAGAAACTCGAAGTTTGGGATCGAGATATCAACCCCATACGGCGTTTCCTCAGGAAAACCCATCCCGGCATCGACAATGATCATCTCATCGCCGTACCGGATGCCCATACAGTTCATCCCGAACTCGCCTATCCCGCCCAGCGGTATTATCTCTAATCTGCTCAAATTTTTGTCACCGCCGTGTCCACAAAGACGGTCCTTGTTATTTCCAAGTCGTTGCTCTAATTAAAGATATAAGAATATCACAGGCCGCAGCGTAAACCCGATTTGACGAGGACACGGAATAGTCCGTTGGTAAGGGGCCGAGCCCCGCACAACCCATCATTCAGGCTTCTGAAGATCAGTCCGGAAGTCGAGCAACTGCCGAACCTTGTGTTCACAAACGAAGGGGAATAGGATTTGAGTATCCCAAAATACTTGTATCCTCTAACAGCTAGCAAATTATGAAAAATCTAATTCCAGTCATCGCTCTTTGCCTGGTGGCTCTCGCATGCGGCCGGTTTCAAAACACTGCCAACACACCCAATTCCGCGAATGCAAATTCCGAGAGCAAGGCCATTATCCGAAAGGTAGCGGATATTCCTGCTTTGTACGGAAAGAGCAAAGATGAAGTGATCAAGATGGTCACAGAAGGGAAAAAGAAGAATGACTTTTCCGATTGGGTCGACTTTGAATTTCCGCAGGGTACTCTCCAAGTCAATTTCACCAAGGACAAGGCGGATACATTCAAGTTTACTCTCCCCCTCTACCAGGGTGACTTTCTGGTCGACACCCAGGAAAACCTCGGAATACTGACCGGTATCCCGTTGGCGTCAAAGACTCCGGATACCTCCTTGGATGGGTTTATTTCGTTTGAGAAGGAAAAAATGGGCGGCTCTTCGGTTCACATCGTTCTGGACAAGAAACCGGGAAGCGACAAGTTTTATTCCCTCTCTGTAAGGAAAGCCAACTAAGAACTAAGCTAAATCTTGACAAAGACGTAAAGATTATTTATTTTCGTACCTGACAATTTAGGGGAGTAGATAGCCTTTACAGGTTTACCGCTGTCGTCATTACGAAGCGTTTCAGTCGTTGAACGCCTCCGGCACGGTGAGAAAGTATCGAGACCTTTTACGACGATTTACACAAATCGATCGTGGGGGGTCTTTGCCTTTTGCGGTCACCAAGATGCACAAGCCCGCGCGTGAGCAAGGGCGATATCAGGAAGCTGCATTGAAAGTATCGCCCTTCCTAACGGTCGGGCTTGTGCAAAAGTACGGAGACTATTAGATGCTTTTTCCTTTTGCTGAATATTGGTGGTTCTACGGCGGCTTTCTGCTGTTCGTACTCTTTATGCTCGCCCTCGATCTGGGCGTTTTCAATCGCAAAGCACACGTCGTTTCATTCAAAGAGGCCGCCACGTGGAGCGTCGTCTGGGTTGCTCTTGCCCTGACATTCTGTGCGGGATTCTATTACTACGCCACGGGCAAATTCGGTCCTGACATCGGAAAGCAAGCCGCTCTCGAATTCCTGACCGGTTACGTGATCGAATATTCGCTCTCGGTCGACAACATATTCGTATTCGTTCTCGTCTTCAGCTACTTCGGCATCCCGCCGAAATACAAACACCGCGTACTTTTTTACGGCATTCTCGGAGCGCTGGTCTTTCGGGCCATCTTTATCGCACTCGGATCCGCGTTGATGCAGTTCCACTGGATCATCTACGTCTTCGGCGCGTTCCTGATCATTACGGGAATAAAGATGGTCTTCTCGGGCCACGAGGAGATCCACCCCGAAAAGAACCTGATGATCAGGCTCTTCAAAAAGTTAATGCCGGTGACGCACGAGATAAACGGCAAGGACTTTTTCCTGCGCAAAGAAGGCATTCTCTACGCTACGCCGCTGTTTATCGCCCTGCTGTTTTTGGAAGCCACCGACATCATCTTCGCCGTCGACAGCGTACCGGCGATCTTCGCGATCACGAAAGAACCGCTGATCGTATTTACGTCCAATATTTTCGCTATTCTGGGCTTAAGGTCGATGTACTTTATGCTCGCGGGCGTGATCCACAAGTTTCACCTGATCCAATACGGATTAGCCGTGGTCCTTGTATTTG
>DAIOWA010000250.1:0-4996 GCA_036758705.1 Pyrinomonadaceae bacterium
GAAGTTCGAGGTACGCGGCGAGATACAGGTCGAAGTATTTGAAAGCGAACTTCTGAACCATCGCCATTATGTTTCCGACGCCTGGCAGGTTAGCGAGAGCTCCGGCCGCGCCGTCCATCAAACCGCCTTCCTGCGGTTTCACGTAATGATCGTTCAGCGTCTGGCAGAACGCGATGTAGGTGGCGCGTGTTTCGTGAAGCTTCTTACCGGCTTCGTGGATATCCGGATACAGCAAAGAGGCCGTGTTGACCGGTGAAACGGCGCTCGTGATGTCAGATAGAAACGTGTCGAGCTGGGTCGGATCGGGTCCCGCTGCCGGACCGCCGCCCAGGGCATTCGATGCCATGTCGACTAATGCTCCGACCCCGCCTCGACTTGCGGTAGCGTCTACTAGTGCTTGCTTGGTCGACGAAACGAATCCGAACAGTGTGATCGCTTCGCGTTCGATGCCGTCGCGAAACACTATCGCGTGGCCTCCCGGAGGTTCGGTCTCGCCGGCGGGTTTGTAGCTGATGTGCGGGAAGCGCTTGCCGATGTCCGGATGCACCTTGCCGAAATGGATGAACTCGGTCGGGATGCCGGCGTCTAGCGGATTCGGGTTGTCGTCCTGCCCCGCATATGAAGGGCCGACCCAACCGGAGTCGCCTGATTCGGGCTTGGTCAGCGTGTCGCCGAGCGAAAACTCGGGCGGCTGAGCCTCAGTCTGAGAGGTCTCCGGCCCCGCCGATAAGGCGTCAAGCTTAGCACTAGCATCGTCTAATAAACCCATACCGATTCTCTACTTCGCCACTTCGTCGAGTTTGGCGATCAACTTATCGTCAACCTTGCCGGTTTGTTCGAGGTCATATTCCTTTTGAAAACTCTTGATCACGTTTGTGACCTTCTTTTCAATACTCTTCTCGATCTTGCCTTCAGCAAATGCTTCGGCCGCCTTCATCCCTTTCTTGGCCCTCATCGGGAGTTTGAACCCGAGATTGTTGAGTCGCTGCGTGACCCCCGAGCCGAGATCCGAAGGATCCAGACTACCAAGACGAAGGTTGTGAACTTCTTTGCCATCTTTGAAGATAAGCTTTGCGCTTTTTGCGTCACCGGGTATGAAGTGTTCGATCTTGCCCTCAGCATCGGTCTTTCCACGCTTGAGTTCGCCGGCAACCTCGAGGATGTAGTCTTCATCCTTCCGCGGATTGCCAAGCTCGAGAAGCTGCATCTTGATCTTCGAAGGCTCGCCCTTTCGCTTGAAGACGTGCTCAGCCTCAGTCCCCTTTGAAACCTTTTTGATCTGAAGCTCGGGGATAAAGATGTCGTCGTCCGCGCTCAGCACGTTCGGATCTTTCCGTTTCTGGCGGAGCGAAGCATTTTCCCCGTGCTCCCAGATCGTTCTCCAGAAGAACCCGTTTTGGAGTGCGAGACTCGATGTTGAATTACCGTCTCCAACTTTACGTTTCGGCATATCTTTCTACCTCGGGGCCAAGTCGATCTAGCCCTCCTCCCATGCGTCCTTATCCAGATTGGGGAATGTCACTTCGCAGTTACCCGGTTCGATTCCCTTGACGAATGCCTGGCCCTTATTATTCAGACTGCCAGACCGATACTTGCCGTCGGACGTCTTGATCTCGTATGCCTCTCCGGGAACCGGCTTTCCTTCCTCATCGACCAGTTTAATCTTGATCCACGACTTCTTCTTCGGATCTTCCTTCGCCGGCCGTTTCTTCTTACGCTCCTGGGAACGCTTGAGGAGTTCCATCTTCTTGCCCGGCTTGTCATCGTCCGCCTCTTCCGGATCTTTCGGTGCGGTTGGCGGGCAAGGCCCGACAGGCACACCGGCCCCTGGGGCTCCACCCGAGTTGATCATCACCATGTTGCCCTTGATGAAGACTCCGGCCGAATTAATGTCTACGAAGTTGCCGCCGACTTTCAGGCTCAGCTGGGTCATGCCCTCGATGACAACGTTCATACCCTTGAGGTATATCGAGCTGCCGGCTTCCAGGCTGTGGCTGCTGCCCACTTTGACGCCCTGACTTCCGTCGACCTTGATCGTCTGGGTGCCGGTAATTGCGATCGCTTCGTCACCGCCTACTTTAAGGTGATGTCCGCCGTTGATCTTCTCCATCTGATCGCCTTCGACAGTCAGATGGTGTGAGCCAGAGACCTTTTCGAAATGGTCCGCTTTAACGATCAGATGCTGTTCATTGCCGGTCCATTCACGGCGATCGTTCTTGATACGGAGGTCCATATCCTTTTCGCCGTGCATGAAGATCTGCTCTTCGCCTTTCTTATCTTCGAATCGCCATTCGTTGAAACCTTCACCGCCTTTCGTCGAATCGGACTTGATGCCTGACTTTGTCTTTTCGTCCGGCAGTTCGTACGGCGGCATTGCGTCCTGGTTATAGACGCAGCCGGTGATGATCGGCTGATCCGGGTCGCCTTCGAGGAAGTGGACAAGTACTTCCATCCCGATGCGAGGAATGAACATCGCTCCCCAGCGATTGCCCGCCCAGAGCTGAGAGACGCGGACCCAGCACGAGCTGCCCTCATCGGATTGGCCTTCGCGGTCCCAGTTGAACTGGACCTTAACCCGGCCGTATTTATCGGTGTATATCTCTTCGCCCGCTTTGCCAACGACCGTCGCAGTCTGTGCGGTCAGGATCATCGGTTTGGGCGTGATCCGTTCGGGCCGGAACGGAACCGCTTTTTCGCCCTTGGAACTTTCACCCCACGGGATGCACTCGAAAGAGTTTTCATACCCGCCTTCCGGCAGGCTCGCGTTATAGACCGGGCTTTGAACCGCCCGGTGCGACACGCGCGTTATAACATAGCTGCCGACCATGTCCTTGGTAGGATGCGTCGTCAGTTTAAATTTGTGGCCGGCGGTGAACGAGCAGCAATTACTGATCGCCTTGATCACCTTGTGGCGCGAATCGATCGTCTGCTGCATAAACTCGGCGGTACGCTTGATATCGTCGCTGATGTTCTGCAGTTCTTCGCCGCGTTCGCCGTTCGAAGCATCGATCACGTCATGCTTTCGAGCCGATCCGGCGGGGAAGAGATAGTGTTCGGCCGACTCATTGTCTCCGAATTTGAATCGGGACGGCTGCGACATTGCAAAATTGCTCTTGGGTTTTTCGAACGTGTAATCCCAAAGAGTTACTTTGCCGGTCTGTAATTTGTAGTCGATCGTGAGGTCGGAAATGCGTGATTTAAACTCACCTTCCTCGACGTTGACGATATAGGGCAGCTCGGCTTTCGACGGGCATGGCAGGTGCGATTGACCATCGACACATATCAGCATTTTATGCACCTCGTCAGCGTGCGTAAAATAATAGAAGATGCCCTCTTCCTCCATCAGTCTGGAGATGAAATTGAAGTCGGATTCACGATACTGAACAACGTAATTCCGCTTCTTCCATTCGACGCTGCTTAGCTGATATTCAACCGAGAAGGCCTCGCCCAAGATCTGTTCGAGGACCTCCTGGATGGTGACATTCTGAAAGATGCGGCTCTCCTGATTTTGCGTCAGAAGCCAAATGGACGGCACGATCTCGAGCCGATAACTCGTGTATCTCGTGCGGCGATCCATCTGCGTGCACGAGTTGACCATGCCGTTGAAATGGCGAATGGTGCCTTCCTCGGTCTCGAACTGAATAGTTACGGTCTGGCCGAGAATTCCCTGGACATCAAGCAGGGTCGGTGCCATCCCAATATCCGATTGCTCGTCGTGAAGCACGACGCATTCCGCACGCGGCAGCCGCGAGATCTCTTCTACCAATTCAATGCTCTGAAGCAGAAGGTAGTCGGGGTCAAAGGGCCCGCTTATCTTTAAGAGCCGCCCTTCCTGGCTGATTGCCGCTGATCCATTTGCCATAGCCTCTCCTGCGGTCTTTAGGTAATGTCGTACACGAATTTCTCGCCTTCACCGACGCCGACATGAACCTTTTTGATCGATTCACCCGCCGCCATTCGCGATAGTACCTCGCCGCTCATATCCGGAAGCATCGTGCCCGTCAGAATGTTGTAAACATTGCGGGCTCCGCTGTCCACATCGGTACAGCGCTTTGCTACCGTTTCTATGACGGCATCATCGTAAGAAAATTGCGCACCATGATTGTCCGCAATGCGATTTTTTATCTTTCCGAGCTGCAGTTTGATGATCAGCCGCAGGATCTCGTCCGAGATCGGGTAGAACGGAACCGTTACCATTCGGCCGAGAAGAGCGGGCTTAAACGCCTTGTTCATCTCGGGTTTGATGGCTTCGAGAATTCCATCCGGATCGGGACGCGTCTCGGGATCTGCACAGAGCTTCATTATCGTGTCCGTACCTACATTGGACGTCAGGATGATCACGCAGTTCTTGAAGTCGATCTCGCGGCCCTCGCCGTCTTCGAGCACACCCTTATCGAACACCTGAAAGAAGAGCTCCATCACATCAGGGTGAGCCTTTTCGGTCTCGTCCAAAAGTACGACTGAATACGGCTTACGGCGAACGGCTTCGGTAAGGACACCGCCTTCGCCGTATCCGACGTATCCCGGAGGTGATCCTTTGAGGCTTGAGACCGTGTGGGCTTCCTGATACTCCGACATATTGATCGAGATCAGGTTACGCTCGCCGCCGTAGAGCGATTCGGCGAGTGCGAGTGCTGTTTCGGTCTTACCGACACCCGATGTTCCGACGAGCATAAACACGCCGATTGGACGCTTGGGATCGGTCAGTCCCGCGCGTGAAGTGCGGATGCGTTGTGCGATCGCTTCGAGAGCGTGATCCTGTCCGAGCACGCGTTCGCGCAAAGTCTCGTGAAGATTGAGGACCGCGTTGATCTCGTCCGCGACCATCTTGCCGATTGGGATGCCCGTCCAGCCTGAGATGATCTCGGCTACCGACTGGCCGTTGACGACCGGTTGGATCAGTGGATTCTCGCCCTGTAGAGCCTTGAGTTCTTCGGTGAGCCGCTTGAGTTCGGCTTTCGATGCTTCGAGGTCGGCTGGAGCAGCGGCAGTCGCG
>DAIOWA010000251.1:0-4982 GCA_036758705.1 Pyrinomonadaceae bacterium
TTTCAGCATCTCTACCAGTCGAAGTTCTTAGGATGGCGGCGGATAGCGTCATCGGAAATAAGTTTCGATCGATACTAACGATCCTGGGGATCGTCATAGGCATTCTGACGTTTGTTGTCGTCGCGTCGATCCTGACCGGTATGCGGCAAACGATCGTGAAGATGTTTGAGGATTACGGCACGAACAACGTTTACCTCTTTCATCTCTCGACCGGATTTGGCCCGAGCAATCGCGATGAGCGTAACCGCAAGCCGTTGACGATGGACGACGCGAACGCGATCCTCGCCCAGGCTCCGAACGTAAACGACATCGCTACTGTCGCCATCAATATCGGATCATGGGGAACCGGTTTCGACGATAATATGATCTATAAGGATAAAAATTATCGTTGGGCCAAGACCGACGGCGTTACCGCGAACTACGCCGACATCTCGAATCTGAAGCTTAAGGAAGGCCGCTGGCTGACCGCGATGGACGACCAAGAGCGCCGTCAGGTGCTTGTCGTTGGTGTGAATGCGGTCAAGGCTTTGTTTGATGACGACGCTGCCGAGGCTATCGGAAAAGAGATCCGCATGAACGGCACGATGTGGCAGATCATCGGCGTGCTCGAAAAACGCGAGGCGGGATTCTTTGGAGAGAACGAAGAGGACGACAAGATCTTTATGCCGTTCCGAACGGCGAGGAAAGTTGCTCCGACGCGCGACGCGGTGCTCCACATCGCTCAGGCGAAGGAAGGACACCTGAATGACGCCGTCGAAGAGATGACAAGCATCCTGCGGGTTCGCCGCGAGGTGAAGACGGACGAACCGAACAATTTTGACGTGAAGACCGCGGACGATTTCATGCGCCAGTTCGACGGGATGCTCGCTGGCATCGGTATCGCGGCGATCGCGATCTCGGGCCTTGGTCTGCTAGTCGGCGGCATCGGCGTGATGAACATCATGCTTGTGTCGGTGACCGAACGAACGAAGGAGATCGGCATCCGCAAAGCGATCGGCGCCACGCGGTGGGCGATCGTTTTTCAGTTCCTGGCAGAGGCGATGGCCCTTACATTTTTCGGCGGTGTGATCGGGCTGGCTCTGTCGATCGGGATAAGCAATCTGATATTGCTTCTTGTTCCGGCGCTGCCCGCTAAAGTCGAACTTTGGATGATCGTCACATCTTTGACGATCTCAGTCTTGATCGGCCTGATCTTCGGCGTACTGCCCGCTCGGAAAGCCGCCAAGCTTGACCCGATCGAAGCCCTGCGTTACGAATAGACCAGCAATCCGCACAGCCCCATGTTCAAAAGACCGGATCGCGATAGACTCGCGGCCGGTCTTTTTCGTTACACCCTCGTTTCGGATAAGATGATGCAAAACGACGTTGTTCACACCGTCACTGATTCGAGACTAGACGTTTTTCAAGGAGTACAAAAATGGATACCAGCCCGCATTTATCCTGCCAATGGAGTCAGCCAATCGACTGGGATTCCCTAACGACGGCAAGCGTGCCGGCAGAACCTGGCTATTACGCGTTCACCGATCACGACGGCTCGCTTGCTCCGACAGGCAGTAACGGGAATGTCCTTTATGTTGGGATCGCGACGCAGAGTCTTCGAAAGAGAATATCGAAGTACAAGACCGGCGATACTGCGAGCATTGCGGGTTTGCACAAGGGGGGATTTCTGATGTTTCTCTCGCGGGCGACCGCACATTTTCACGATGGAAAATTAACGCACTCAGTCCAGCGAACCCCGGTAAACTTCACCATCAAATCCGCCGGCCAGCCGCCGCAGCACGGCACTCTGGAACCGCAGCGATTCTACCTTCGGTGGAGCGTCGACTATCGAGCCGCCATCGAGGCACTGCTGATCCAACAGCTAAATCCAAAGTTCAACACGATGCTGGTTCAAGACTGACAAAAAGGCCTCGACAATACTTTCGCCGAGGCCGTTTTTCAAATTGATGAGCCGTCTACCTGATCTCCCAAGTCGTGCCGATCGTGAACGAACGTCCGCGTGCCGGGGCGAATGTGAATTGTTCGCTGTAGGCTCGGTCGAAAATGTTCGATACACCGAGATTTACACTTAAGTTGAAACGTTCACGACGGAAGTAATAGCCGCCAGAAACGTTGTGCGTAACGAAGCCCGGCTCCGCACCACCGTTGCCTCCCTGATTGACCGGCGTTGAGAAGAACGAGTCCGAAAGCCTCTCCTGCTTTGTTACCATTCTTGAGTTGTAGTCGAAGAAATAGTTTTTGCCTACGTTTTGCCAGCGGACACCCGCGATCGCCCGGATCGGCGAGATGAAATTCAGCGGTTGATCTGTTTCCGTATCGTCACCTCGCAGCCAGCTGAAATTACCATAAGGCGTCAGATAGCCCATGCTAATGCGAAATGGTGCATCGAACTCCGTTTCAAATCCCTGAATACGTGCACGGTCCACGTTTTGTGTTTGATATACCTGAACCGGAAGAGGATCCACGGTAAACACAAAATCTCGGCCACGGTCCCGCGCTTCAACGGTAGCGAGAAAGTTCTTGTACGAATTATTGAAATACGTAGCTGAGGCTGAAAGCCGTTTTGTACGGTACTTGACCGTCGAATCGAAGTTGATGCCGCTCTCCGGCTTTAACGCAGGATTGCCAACGACATATCCCCCAACCGAGCCACTGTCAGTAAAGAACAACTCGAAGATATTCGGCGTACGGAATGACCGGCCGACACGAGATGAAAGCGTGATCTCGTCAGTGAGGTTGAATACGGCGCCGATATCACCCGTCACTGCCGTGCTCGATACATCAAGGCCGGACGCAAGCTCGCCGATCCCGAGGTCTTCGATGTCCTGAGGTCGCATTGGACGAAGCGCAAAACCTGTGGTCGGCTCCGCATTCGTCTTGAAATTATCCACGCGGATGCCGCCGACGATCTTGAACCGTCGGGTCAACCTGAATTCGTCTTGCGCAAAGGCCGCGAAATTTGAAAGGCTTGCGTCAGGAACACTTCGCGTATTGTTAAAAGTCCGATTTGGTGATGACGGCGTCGTTGCCGAGATCGCAAGTCGGTGGTCGGTATTCTCATCGCGGAAGAAACTCGCACCGGCAGTCAGATAATTGCGCGATCCGAGTTTCCAATCCGTCTGTAGATCGAAGCCCGTCGTTTTGGTGTCGGTCACCGTCTCGCTGAACTGATAGAGTCCGGGGAAGAATGGCAAGACGGGTGGCACGGTCAGGATGTTCGTGAAATTGCGATACTGCGTTTGATAGAACGCGTTGATCGACACACGCGGCAGGAAATCCGCGACAGCTACTGAATCGTAGCGAACCGAGACCTTATCGCGATTGGAGAATGGAAAGAATCCGTTGAACGTTCCGACCAAACCGGCTGACCCGACGTTCCCCGCTCGGCGGCGATCATAGTTCGCTCGGAGAGTGTTCGAATCGTTCAGGAAGAATCGAACGGTCGCGGTGGAATTGCTGCCGTGCGACTGCGAATTCAGAGCCTCACCCTCGTCGGTAATACCTTCGAAACTGGCATCTCGCAGGTTCCGGACGAAGTCAGGCGACGGATCACCAGTGAAATAATTCCCCGATCGCTCCATCGACTGAGACACATCGAACGCGAAATACTTTCCAGATCCATTCACCGAAAGCGTTCCGCGTCGAGCGGATTCGTTCGAGCTGAAAAGCGTGTTAAGCCGTGCACCGAATCTAAACCCATCGGTCCGCCGCGCAGGCGTGTCTCGCGTGAGAATGTTGATAGTCCCGCCGAGCGCGTCTGTTCCGTAAAGGACCGAACCGCTTCCTCTTACAACCTCGACTGACTCGATCTGGCCGATATCTACCAAACCACCTTCGATACCTGATTGGCCCGTCGACGTGCGACTGTTGTTAAGCCGTTCGCCGTCCACTAAGATCAGGACGCGGTTGCTGTCCAGGCCGCGGATCCGCGGACGGACTTGAAACGCACCTTCATTCACGGTCGACGTTCCGGGAAGCGTGCGAAAGATGTCACCGACGCTGTTGATGTTCTTTTCCTCGATCAGTTCCCTGCCTACGACCGAGACCGGAACCGCTGTTTCATCGGCGGTGACCTGCGTGCGGGTCGCGGTAACAGTTACGGCCGCCGACACCCCGCTTACATCGAGAATGATCTCAATCGGAGTCGGTGTTTTCGCCGGAAACGCGACCTCGCGGGTAAGATTTGAGAATCCTGATGCTGCGGCACTGAACCGGTAATTTCCGGACCGAAGGCCGAGGAACTTTGCCGTGCCTGCCGAATCGGTGAACAAGCTACGTACTGTCAGGCCGCCAAGTGTGGCATCAACGGCAGCCCCAGCAATAGGGCTTCCGTTTGAGTCTTTGACCACGATCTCTATTGAATCGGAAGTCTGAGCGGGTACAACCGCGATGAATGAGAGAACCAAGAACATTACCCCGACGAGCGACGTCCGGCGTGAATGATTACTGGATAAAAACATACTGCTGAAGTAAATCTATCGATATCAAGGAAAATAATAAGTAAGTACTACTAAATACTCTAGCATCCTTTTAATAAGTGTTACTTATTTATTCGACATGCATTTATTGATGCTGTCAAAGGTCTGTTTGGCGGCTTCGACGATCTCTTCGTCGTTCTCGCCGTTAGCAGCGAATGCTGTCACCGCCTCGCCGAACTGCTTCCACATTGGGCCAACCATCGGACCGTAGCTCGCAAAGAATGCTCCGCCGCTTCCGGGCGTCAGCCCGAGCTGATCCTTGAGATGTCGCGAGATCACCTGACCACCGAGCGTCGAGCCTTCGATCACGTAAATGCTTCCGAATGCCTTTGGAAGACTTGAGACGTCAGGCAGTTCGGTGAATGCCTCGCTATCTCCGATCCCTAGATACGTCGCATCCGCTTCGAGCGACGGCAGCTTTCTTCGCTCGTCGTAATCGAATCCGGCTTCCTTTAGTTCGGCATACGGCAAGGTCGGTTCGTAGGCGGAATAGAAGGAGCGAAA
>DAIOWA010000252.1:0-4976 GCA_036758705.1 Pyrinomonadaceae bacterium
TCTTGTCGCGCTTCCAGCGGATCTTGGCGGCCTCCAGAAACGTGCCTTCCCCCTTGCCGGTCGCGGGGTCGATAAACAGTTCGAGATATCCGAACGGATAGTCGAGGGAGCGATATCCGCCGCGGATCTCGCCGAAGTTTATCCATCGTTCAAAGATCGCGCGGATACGCTTTTTGCCGTCAACCTGGTCGATCCGAACGCCGATCAGATCTCGTCCGATCCGTCCGCCGACCGAAAAATTACCGAGGTTATTTTTTCGGATCGCATCGAGGAGATCATCCTGTCCGCCTTCCTGCAAAATGGCCACCGAACGGTCGACATCCGCATCGGACGTGGTCCCGTCAATGTTAAGCGTAAACGTATTCGACGTCGTTCGCGTATTACGGCCGCTGCCGTAACTGAGCACCGTTCCCGTATAAGTTTCTTTCTGTGCAAAAGCGGCGATCGATGTCCCCGCCACCACAACCATTGCCAATATCAAAAATCTGAGTGTTCTCATCTGGGATACCTTCCCTCCTTTTCCGTAATTTTAGATGCAAAAATACTATCACCGGAAGCCAATCAAATTTGTGAATTTTTGTTGTAAATTTGTGATTTTCTTCTGTGTCCCGTTACCATATCGTTAATGGAAAAACGGGAGTTAATGTCGAAAGCGGACATTCACGCGTTCGGGATCGAAATAGTCTACAAACAGTTGGAAAAAGACGGATGGATGCTGGATTCGGCGGATGTCGAGGCAGATCTTGCGTCGGAGCCGCAGATCATCGCACGAAAGGACGGTGAATTTGCGTTTTTTATCGTGCGCACCGATATCCACCCCGGACGTGGACGATTTGAGGAAGGACCGGACGCGTTCAAGGGATTGGTGCAACACGCGAAGGATCACGGTGCGACGTGCTATTTCGCCAGCGTTGGCATCGCGAACTCCGAGGGAGAATCGGACGAAGAAATGGCCACGCCAATTAAAGGCGTAGCCTATCACGTCCAGTTTGATGGACTAATTAAGATGGAGCTGCCACCAAACTGAGTTGGGTATTAGCTTGCCCGAGCTCCGAAGATCAAGCGTACGATCAGCAATAAAAGGATCGCGCCGAGGATGGACATTATCCATCCACCTGCAGCATTTCCGCTCCACAACGTGCTTGCGATATAGCCGCCGATAAATGCGCCGCCAATGCCGAGCAGCGCTGTCAGCAGCCATCCGAGCGGGCCATCAGGAAATGCCTCTTTGCCCGGCATCAGAAGCCGAGCGAGAACGCCGACGATCAAACCACCAATAAGCTGTCCAATCAGACCGAACATAGAAGTCTCCCTTTGTGTTTGAATTTAGATCGCTAAGCCTCAGTTTTACTACACATCGGCGCAAACTACAACGAAAATCTAGACCTCAACCTTTCGATGAGCGACCATCCGCAGCAGGCCGTTGATGGCGAGGTGCAGCAGCATATAGACAACGATAGCGACGACGATCGGGAGTGCGAGCGTGAAACCTTCGGGAGTCGACGGACTCGCGACGATGCCTTTGAACGGCGCGTAGATCGGGTCGGTTATCGAGCGAATGAACTGTACGAATCCGGCACTTTCGCGGGCGGCAAATAGAGCGAGCAACAACCTGATCGTCAGCAGTCCGTAGATCAGGAAAAAAATGTAATCAACTACCTGCGAAATGCGTGCGACAAATCTGCCGCGTTCGACCTCTCGCTCGGTCTGCACGACTTCATTGACAGCCTTTTCGCGCATTCGATCGGCAACTGAATCCACGTCAGCGGCCTGCGTCGATGTGACGGCCCGAGCCTCGTAGGCGATCTCGTTTCCGACCTCGTTTTTAACGTTGGATTTGATCGCTTCGTAATTCGCGGCCCGTTGAGCCTCGTCCATTTCAAGTTTGTTGTCTGTCATTTGTTCGCCTCCTTTTCTACCTCGAACCAGTGCAAATCCGGTGCCAATGGCGAACCATCGATTAGAAGCATTACTTATGGACTTCGCTGACTTGATCTGTATCGTTTTAAGACGGCCTGGCGATCTTGCAGCAGTCTCCAAACGTTACAATGTCACGATAAACACTACGTTTTGTGAGTCTCATGAGTGGCATCCGGGTTGCATATTCCGCTAGTAAAAGTAGTAGCAAATCTTTTTTAATAACACGGAGGAGTTTTAAGATGTCAGAAGAAAACAGCACGGGCAGTAATCTTATTTGGGCGGTCGCATTGATCATCATTACAGCGATAATTGCGGGCGCGTTGTACTTCAGCGGATTCTTAACGGGCAAGCCGAAGAAGCAAGAGATCGATGTAGAGGTTAAGGTTCCGGCAGCAGCTGCACCTGCGAGGTAATTGAGCAGAAGTAAAGAAAAATCCGGGCGGAATTTGCCCGGACTTTTTTAGTTTTTGTTTCCCCGTCGATGACGATGGGAAAGATTCTGGCCGCCCGCTTACGCAGGCGGTTCTGACAGACCTACGCAGGCGGTTCTGACTTTTAGATCTGATCTTCCAGTTTGTGCCGCTTGATCATTCCGTAGAGTCGCGGACGGTAGAGGCCGAGCAGATTTGCGGCGGCTTGTTTGTTGCCGTTCGTGCGTTTTAGTGCAGCCAGGACAACGCCGCTTTCTAGGCCGTCAAAGACATCTTTAGTCTCGCTGGCATCGGACGGTTCCGGAAGGCGGTCGACGATCAGCTTGCCGATCGAGTTGAACATTTCATCGCCCTCCATGATAACGGGCACATCGAAATTTTCTATCGTTCTCAGCGGCTGAACTCCGATTGAAACAGGCTCCGGTGAAGCTGTTTGTGAAAACTCCGTGGTCGCAGCGACCGGCCCTGAACCGGCGGCCATGGAAACCGCGACTCCGGTACCGTTCGAAATGTCGAGCCGCTCGATGGAACCGGCTTTACTTAAAAGAACCGCCCGTTCGATCGAATGCTGAAGTTCGCGAACGTTACCACGCCAGCCGTAATTTAGCATCTGATCGTAAGCTGACCGCGCGAAAACAGCGTCGGGCTTGTTGTACTTTTCGGCGTACATCTTCAGGAAGTGCTCAGCCAGCATCGGGACATCCTCAAGGCGGTCGCGGAGCGGCGGGATGGTGATCTCGATCGTATTAATGCGGTAATAAAGGTCTTCACGAAGATTCCCGTCCCTTATCGCGTCGAATGGATCACGGTTCGTCGCGCAGATAAGCCGAAAATCCGCCGTCTGCGGTTTGTCGCTGCCGACGCGGTAATAGACCTTCTCCTGTAGAAATCGGAGCAATTTCGGCTGCAGGTCGATCGGCATTTCCCCGATCTCGTCAAGCAGCAAGCTGCCTCCGTTCGCCTGGCCGATGAATCCGACCTTGTCCGCGTTAGCCCCTGTAAACGAACCCTTAACGTGTCCGAACAGCTGCGATTCAATTAAGTCTTTGGGAAGTGCCGAAACATTTACTTTGACGAACGGCTGACTCGCGCGCTGCGATTTGTAATGGATCGCGTTCGCGATGACCTCTTTACCGGTTCCCGATTCGCCGAGGATCAGGATGTTCGCGTCGGACTCGGCCACGTTCTCAATGATCTCGTAAATATTCTGCATCGAGCGAGCGCCGCCGATGATCCCTTCGAACGACGTACGGCTCGAAAGCCGGTCACGCAGACGTTTGATCTCGGCCGCCTGCCGCTCATTGACCTGCGCCTGACGCTTGCTGTCGACGGCGTTTCTGACTGATGTAAAGAGTTTGTCGAAATCGACGGGTTTGAGGATGTAGTCAAACGCACCTTCGCGGATCGCCTCGACAGCTTTTTCGGATGAATCGTCGCCTGTGACAACCAGTATCTCGGTAAACGGCCGGATGGCCCGCGAATTCTTCACCATCTCGATCCCGCTGATATCGGGCATATTGAGATCGGTAAGAACAACGTCGAAATCATGCTTCTTCAACGCGTCGATCCCCTGCGTCCCGCTCGACGCAGTTGTGACCTCAAACCCTTGAGCCTTCAGCTCGTACTCGAATAATTCCAGCGTGAAGCTTTCGTCGTCAATGATCAACGCCTTGTTTGACACGTCCCCAAGATCTCCGTTTGATGTATTAACCATAATATTGTATCAAAATCGAACGCTTTTGAATCCTTCTTAGTGACTGTGGCAAGGTGTATGCCAAATCCGAGAACCCGCGAGATGGCGTAACCTTGCCGCAATTTCTTCAACTGGTGCGTATGATATTGATACACACACGAAATACTCGACCCTCCTAAAAAATGACTGAAACGCCTCTTTTTTCTAGGCATATACGCATCTGGCACGACAATTGAAAAGCCGTTTCGCAAGGTTTAGAACTTTACGAACCAGTTGGGACGAAAAGGAAGTGTTGGAAACGACAGCAATCATTTTATTGGTTCTTTGGCTGCTGGGAATGGTGACGGGGCAGACATTTGGTGGTGTGCTCCACGCAATCATCGTCGTCGCACTGGTGATGTTTCTTGTGCGGTTTCTTACCGGTCCGCCGGGTCGCGTGATAGCAACTGTCCTCGTCTGTTAAGATAAGATACGTACTTTTGTTAACGCGCTTAACGGGTACAAACTTAGGCCTAGATTTTAACTCTCCCCCATGTCCGATTTTACGGGACGATCGATGTCCGCTATACCTGTCGAATCAGCACTGACGCCGCCATTGGAAGGCTTTGACGCCAACTCCACGGCGATATTTGAGCGCGCCTTCGACCTCTATGGAGTGCTCGACGGCGACGGGCATATCCTCGACCTTCGCGGACGCATTTTTGAGAAAACAAGCGCTCAGCCGGAATTGCTGGTTCGGCAGCCGTTTGCCGAGTCGGTTTTCTGGCAGACGTCGGAAGCCAACGTTCGTGCGGTGGAGAAGGGTTGGTCCGAAGCTGCGAGTTCTGTAACTCTTCTCGACGCCGATCAATCGATCCGGCTAGATTTCCGCATCAATGCGGACGAAAAAATCCCGCTTGAGCTTAGATTTGAACCGATAGAATCTGAAGATT
>DAIOWA010000253.1:0-4955 GCA_036758705.1 Pyrinomonadaceae bacterium
GATACTTGGGTTAAACCGCAAATCTCAGATTATAACCAGTTCTTTTGATTCCCGAAAATGCAACAAGCTAGATTTGTGGTAGCCAGCAAACTGCTTGATTCTATCCATTTCGCGATAATAGGAGCTGATTCATTTGAATCTCGTTTCATTTCGTTGCACACAGTGTTTTATTTCATTTGAAACGCGTTCTAAGACTTAAATGAACTTTTAACAACTTAGCGAAGGTCTGCGGGTTGTATGTTCCGTTCCATTTCGCGTTCGGGTGATTTTGTTCCATTCGGAACAGGATCTGAGACACACACCGACTTCAAAGATCAGCCCGACACGAGGGCGGGCTGATCAATATCTCATAGATGCAATGACGCGTCAATACATAAAGTCCGACGTTTTGGGTGCGAATGTCTGACTTGCCAGCCGCCGTGGATCTAAGCGTAGCGACGCCACTAGATGACGCCGCCTTATTTTTGCAGAACGATATTTAGATCGGTAACGTTGTCGAGGGCATTTACGCTCAACGACACTGGCTGGAAACCTTTTGCCCGGAAAATGAGAACGTACGTATCGGGCGACACATCGTCGAAACGATAATAGCCGAATGTGTTCGTCCTCTCGTATCGCGTTTCTCCGTCGGCTCCTATCATCGTTACGGATGCAAACGAGACAGCCCGGCCCAATGCGGTTCTTATGCGGCCGCCGATGCTGAGCCCGGCGGCCGTTGGCCCAATTACTTGTTGAACGTGGGGGAATCCATTGTTGTTGCTTACATTGAAATTGCCGCTTCCGCCGTATTGCGCAGCGATGTTGTAATTTCCCGCGATCGTGAATCTAATATTGCAAGTCGCCTGTCCAAATGCGTTGAGGGTGACATTGCTGCACACGGGACTGCCGTTTCTATTGAATGTGACCGATCCTGCCGGTGTCCCAACGCTCGGGGCGACAGGGTTGACCGTTACCGTGAACGTTATCGTTTGTCCTGTACCACTCGGATTGGACGGGAAGGCCGTGACCCCAACCGTCGTATTGGCCTTGTTTACGACTTGCGGATTACCGATCAGATTGCCGCTGCTCGGGTCGAACCCGTTCGGTACGTCACCTGAATACGACACAGCTATCGAGTGATTGCCGACGGAGAGGCCGGAAGTCGAAAGTTGCGCTTGCCCGGACGCGTTCAAGGATATGGATCCGCCTATCGGGTTTAGTCCATCAAAGAACTGGACGGTCCCGGTCGGAGTTCCGGCTCCTCCGGTGGACACGGTTGCGGTGAAGGTCACGGACTGACCGAACACGGACGGATTCGCACTGGAACTGACCGTGGTCGTGGTCGGGGCTACTGCCAGAGCCTTGTTAAGTGACGGAACCCCTTTTACGTTATTGAAAGCATTTGTGGAGAAACAAATAAGCAACGCTGCCGCTCCAATTAGTTGGTGAACGCGGAACGCGCTAAAGGCTTTTAGACGATCCTTCATAATTGATATCTTTTCGAACGTGGCTGAACTCTACTTGATCACAACGCGGGTTGAGTAGGACGACTATATGCCGAAAAGGAGGGCGAAAACAATAATCATTGTTACGTACGTATATATACGTAAAGACACTGTTTTCTATGCTTTCCCGGAAACCGCAGCCATAACGGCGCGGATCTCGCCATAGCTAAATTCCTCGCCGAGGTATTCCTTGATAGGTGAAAGGGCATTTGATTCGGAATGCTTCTCGATGGCCTGGCGGATGGTTTCGACCTTCTCGAGGGCGACGAACTGGTCGAGGCGAACTTCGCCTGATGGGATGAACTTTGTCAGGTGGCCTTCGATCGTGCTGATGCCGAGGCCGCGTTCGGCAGCGATCTGGGCTACCGTGAGTCCGTCGCGGAACATGTCGAGTGAGGTTTGGTATGTATCCTTCTTTCCGGGCTCGCGTCGCGTTTGCTTTCTTCTGCCCCGCGGGATCGGCCGCAGGTCCATGCGGGAGACGAGTTGATGTCGCGAGGAATAGCTTCTGACCTCGTTCAGAAAATCCGCTCCGTATTTATCAAATTTGAGGTCGCCGACGCCCGATATCTTTCGCAGTTCCCAATCGGTTTGCGGCAGATAGGTCGACATCTCAATAAGGGTCACATCCGAAAAGACCACGTACGGCGGAACGCCTTCGCCTTTTGCGAAGGCCGAGCGAAGCTGGCGGAGAGATTCGAAGAGTTCAGGAATGTGCGGATGCTCGACCTCGCGGGCAATCCGCGCCGAGCGTTCTTCTTTTGCCCGCTCTTTGGTAAGCATCACAGTGACACGGCCGCCGAGCACATCGCGGCTCGATTCCGTCAGTTCGAGGATCGGATACTGGCCGCCGGCCTGCGAAAGGAACCCGAGTTGGACTAGTTCCTTGATGTACGCCATCCAATTTTCGCGAGAAACATCAGACCCGACACCGTAGGTTTTCAGGTTCTTGTGTTCATCGCGGATCTTCTCGGACTGCGAGCCGCGAAGAAAATCGACGATGTAGGCAAGTCCGAATCGCTGATCGGTCCGGTAGACCGCGCTCAGGGCTTTCTGAGCGATGATCGTCCCGTCGAATTGTTCGATCTGTGTCGTGCAGTTATCACAATTGCCGCAGTTTTCGGTAAGGTTTTCGGAAAAATAGTTGAGAAGAAACCTGCGTCGGCACGTCCGGATGTCGCCGAACGAGCCCATTGTGTCGAGCTTTTTCAGCATTATCTCAGTCTGCGCGGTGTTGCCTTCCACCTCGGCAAACCCCTTCAGCTTGATCACGTCGCCCCAACTAAAAAATAGCAGAGCGTCGCTCGGCAGGCCGTCGCGTCCGGCTCGTCCCGTTTCCTGATAATAGCTTTCGATATTCTTCGGCAGGTCCATATGCACGACGAACCGCACGTTCGGCTTGTCGATCCCCATGCCGAAAGCGATCGTCGCGACGACTATCTTCACGTCGTCTTTTATAAACAAGTCCTGATGCTTTTCGCGGACTGCCTTGTCGAGCCCCGCGTGATACGAGACTGCGCTGAACCCGTCGGCGCGGAGATCGTCGGAGAGCGAATCCGCCGAGTTTCGGCTCAGGCAATAGATAATTCCGCTCTCATCTTTTCGCGCTTCAAGGAAATCGAGGAGCTGGTCGTACGAACGGCTTTTCGGCTCGACCGCGTAGAAGATGTTCGGACGGTTGAAACTTGATACGAAGGTTCGAGCATTCTTTATCCCGAGACGCTCGAGAATGTCCTGTCTAACTAACTTGTCGGCGGTCGCCGTAAGAGCAACGACGGGCACCTTCGGAAACTCTCGTTTGAGGGTCGCAAGCTTGAGATACTCCGGCCGAAAATCGTGTCCCCAGCTTGAGATACAGTGAGCTTCGTCGATCGCGAACAGCGAGATGTTGGTCTCGCGAAGAAAACCGAGAAACTGATCGCCGCCTTGAAACAGCCGCTCGGGAGCGATGTAGAGCAGCTTAACCTTCCCGCTCTTCACAGCGTTAAAGACCGCGATCTGTTCCTGCGTGGACTGTGTCGAATTGAGAAACGCCGCCTCGACTCCGTTTGCGACGAGAGCATCAACCTGATCTTTCATCAGCGCGATCAGGGGCGAGATAACGATCGTCAGCCCTTCGAAGATCAACGCAGGGATCTGATAGCACAACGATTTCCCGCCGCCCGTAGGCATCAGTACGACGCAATCTTTCTTATCAAGGACCGCCTCGATGACAGGTTCCTGATCGAGTCGAAACGAATCGTAACCAAACTGGTGTTTTAAGATCTCGCGGGCAGCATGAAGGGACATATTGAGTTGGAAAAGTGTTCTCGGTATTATATCGCAAACTGATATATCGCCTTGCCGAAGTACGACTTTGGCACCGAGTTCGATATCAGCGTGTGCGCCGCACACTAAAAAAGGTGATTTGCTATTTTCGCAGAACAATTCGATTATCCTTCCGTGCCGATAAAAGAACATCACTACATTAATCGCGTGGGCTGGCTTAGGGCCGCGGTTCTGGGAGCCAACGACGGGATCATCTCGACAAGCAGTATCGTGATCGGTGTCGCGGCTGCCAGCGGTGAGCGAACGTCGATCGTGCTCGCGGCGATCGCGGGAATGACAGCCGGTGCGTTTTCGATGGCGGCGGGCGAGTATGTTTCGGTGAGTTCGCAGGGCGACACTGAGAAGGCCGATCTGCTGCGGGAGAAAACGGCGCTGAAGAAATCGCCGGATATCGAACTAAAGGAACTCGCCGACATCTATCGCGGCCGCGGGCTCGACGAAGGCCTCGCAATTCAGGTCGCCGCACAACTCACCCGCCATAACGCGCTCGAAGCTCACGCCCGCGACGAACTCGGCATCAACGAGATATCCCAAGCCCAGCCGCTCCTCGCCGCCGCATCGTCCTTCGGATCATTCCTGGCCGGGGCTCTGCTGCCGGTCGCCGTTGCTCTGTTTGCTCCGCTGAAAGCGATGGTCGCATATCAATATGGATTCTCGATCGTATTTCTGATCATGCTTGGCGCCGTAGCTGCCCGCACCGGTGGCTCACCGATCCCAGTCGCCATCGCACGGATCGTTTTCTGGGGGACGGCCGCGATGGGAGCCACCGCACTTGTCGGGTATATCTTCGGAGTAAACGCCGGCGGATGATAGCACGTCGTTCTCAAAGCACCCCCTCATCCACAAGATTTGATTATTATTTTAGGATTTCTTACAATCTCGCGTTATAGTCCACACTCACAGTCTAGTTTAGTCAAGTTCTAGTTCAACCACATTTCTGGAGGAAAACTGAGATGAAACTGCGCACCCTTGCGTGCCTGGCCGGCGTACTTCTGTCGTCGTCGACCTTTGCCACTGAAATCTTCGGACAACGCGTTGCAAAAGGACGAGCCGCCGCGGACAAGGAAGCAAGAGTTCTCGAAGACGAATTTATTCGCTCACGCTCCAAGACCGGCGAATCTCACGCATCCGGCGCTCGCGAAG
>DAIOWA010000254.1:0-4939 GCA_036758705.1 Pyrinomonadaceae bacterium
AAAGATCGAAGAGATTTTCAACTCGGCCGCCGAACTCCCGGTGACCGAGCGCCTCGCGTTTGTGTCGGCCAATACGGACGGCGACGACGAACTCAAGGTCGAGGTGGAAAATCTTCTCGCGAGCCTGGACGACGCTGATCAATTCATCGAATCGCCGATCTGGACCGACAGCAATTTCATCAACACCAAGGCAAAGCAGGAACTGTCGAAGTCGCTGGATGACGCGAAGAACGGCGACGACGACTTCCTCGGCCAGCAGATCGGCGTCTATAAACTCACTCGCCAGATCGGCCGGGGCGGAATGGGTGCGGTCTATCAGGCCGAGCGTGCCGACGGTGAATTCCATCAAACCGTCGCGGTCAAGCTGATCAAACGCGGCATGGACACGGATTTCATCGTCCGCCGATTCCGTCACGAACGCCAGATCCTCGCCTCCTTCGAGCACCCTTTTATCGCCCGACTTCTTGATGGAGGTACAACGTCAGACGGAGTTCCCTACTTCGTGATGGAGTATATTTCGGGGGAGACGCTTTACAACTATTGCGATACGAATCGTCTGCCGGTCCGCGATAGGCTGAAGATCTTCCAAAAGATCTGTTCCGCGCTCGAATACGCTCACGAACGGCAGATCATCCACCGCGACATCAAGCCCAGCAATATTCTTATTAATCAGTCAGGATCCCCGAAACTTCTCGATTTCGGCATCGCGAAGATCCTCGATCCGGACCTGATCCACGAATCGTTGAACCCGACCGGATCGATGCTGCGGATGATGACGCCGGATTACGCGAGTCCCGAGCAGGTTCGCGGCCGGGATGTTGGCCCGGCGAGCGATATCTATTCGCTAGGAGTACTTCTTTACGAACTGCTGACAGGACACCGGCCCTACAACTTTGTGGGCCGCGCACTGCACGAGGTAACTCGGGTCGTGTGCGAAGAAATGCCACGCTTGCCGAGCCAGGTTCTGGATGTTGATGCGAACCTGCTCGCGCACTACAGCGGCAATTCAGAGAAGGCCCTTTCGGCGAGAGATACGGCAAAAGGCGAACTCACGGCAGAGCTTCTTCGCGGCCTCGATAACATCGTGATGAAGGCACTCGCTAAAGATCCGCATGATCGGTACTCAAGCGTAAAAGAGTTTTCGCTCGATGTCTCACGTTATCTCAAGGGCTCGGCAGTAGAAGCTCCAAAATTCCGACCGCAAGCGGGTTCGTCCGCACAACTCACGCCGCCGCCGACCGGGCAGAGCAAGGCGATCGCGATCCTGCCGTTCAAGTTTCTGAGCCTCGGGCCGACGCAGGAAAGTGACGACCTCTTCCTCGGCCTCGGACTCGCCGATGCGCTGATCACGCGTCTTAGTAAGATCCGGCGGTTTCTCGTGCGTCCGACAAGCTCGATCCTCGCATTTAGCGAGGCGATAACCGATCCGATCAAAGCCGGAAATGCGTTGAACGTCGACTACATCATCGACGGAAGCATCAAGAAGGCGGGCGATCGCCTGCGGGTATCCATTCAGCTTCTCAACGTAAAGGAAAACGCCGCGGTTTGGGCGACGTCGATCGACGAGAATCTCGCTGACGTTCTCACGCTGGAAGACACGATCTCGAATAAGGTCATCGAGGCACTGCTCCCGCAGCTTACCGGTAGTGAGCTTGCCGATTTTGCGAAACGCGGAACGGATGTCCCCGAAGCCTTCGAGCAATATCTCCGCGGCCGATACTACTTCAACAGCTTTACGGAGGAAGGACTCGCGAAAGCGTTCGTCGCCTTTCACTCCGCGATCGCTGCTGATCCCGAATACGCTCTCGCCTATTGCGGCCTCGCCGATTATTACTCATGGCTCGGCATCATCGGGGTCCTACCGCCGCAGGAATGCTTCCTCCCCGCTATCGAAGCTGCGAAGAAGGCGGCTGAGCTTGATCCGGAACTTTCCGAGGCCCACGCGACGCTCGGGTTTGCTCTGCATGCAGGTAGCTACGATTGGGCTTCCGCCGAAAAGCACCTCAAGCGTGCGATCGAGTTGAATCCCGGTAACGGCGTCGCCTTTGTTTGGTATTCGATAGTTCTCTTTACCGAGGGCCGCTTCTCCGAGGGGCTCGACTTTGCACGACGAGGTGTCGAGCTCGATCCGCTAACACCGTTCAATCACCACAATATCGGCTGGGGGCTTTACTACGCCGGCAGGTTTGAAGAGGCCGCCGAACAGTACGAACGGGTGATCCGGACTTTCCCCGATTACAGCTTCGGATACCTGGGACTCAGCAAGGTAAACCGCAAGATCGGCAATACTAGCGACGCCATCGAACAGGTCAAAGTCGGAAACGAGTTAATGGGTCATAGTCTGTTTTCCCGGCTCGCCGAGGCTGAAAGTTATGCCGTTGATGGACAGATCGAGATCGCGAAACAGAAACTTGCCGAAATTCTTGAACTCGCTAAAGACCGCCACGTCTCGCCCTATCAGATCGCACTCGTTTACTGCTCCCTCGGTGACTTCGAGAACGCGATGCTCAAACTCGAACAGGCCGCCGAGCTAAAGGAAGCGTGGCTGAATTGGATGGGCGTCGACCCTGTTCTCGACCCGCTGCGAAGCGACGACCGATTTGAGCACATTCTCGAACAGACCGGTTACCGGCCGTTGTTCAGCAGCTTCGCCAAGAGCTCGACCGACGTTCTGCGCGACAAGAGTACCGACCCGACCCCGCTCGAAGACGATCGGCCCGTACACGACCTGACGACCCTGATGATCGAAGAAGGCCACCGAACGTCCGACGGCACAACGGGAGCGTTTGCGGCGAAACGAAAACGGCGACTATTGGCTTTCGCCGCAAGTTTGGCGATGCTGGTCGGAGCTTCAGGGCTTGGTTACTATTTTTACGCCCGCTCCCTCGGACCAGCCGCGATCCTTCGCCCGATCAGCTTTCAGAATCATTCGTTGCTGGTTTTGCCATTCACCTGTTCCGATCCCGCGAATGAGAACCTGGGCGTCGGTATTGCCGATTCGATCACGCAGCGGCTCGGAAACCTCAAGGCTCTCACTGTGCTATCTGCAAATACCGGAAGGTCGGTCCGGGAAGAGCCGGTCGAAAAGATCGCTGAGGAATTGAACGTCACATACGTCCTCCGCGGCTATCTCGACAGATCGCAAGGCGGTGCGATCATCGAAGCCGAACTCGTAAACGCTCCCGCGAACGCGATCCTTTGGAAACAGCGATTCTCATCGTCCGAAGGCGACTATTTCGCGCTTCAAAGTCAGATCGCGGAAAAGCTGTGGACGACCTTGGGGATCAACCCGCTTCCACTCGAAAGACAGCAAGCCGAGAAAAGCTACACGGCAAGCTATGCGGCATACGAGAACTACTTGACTGCGCGATCGGCGATGGTCAGCCGAAACCCTGCGAGTCTCCGGAAGGCCATCACGTTGTTTGCCGATGCGGTAAAAGAAGATTCCACGTTCGCCCCTGCCTATGTCGGACTGGCAGACGCACACTCACTGCTGAACCTCTACGACGTCCAACCGCCCGCCGATGCATATGAGAAAGCTCACGAATACGCGAATCAGGCTCTCGCACTTGATCCTGATCTTGCCGAAGCCCACGCTTCACTCGCCTACATTAATTTCTATTCGAGGAGAGATCGTGCCGGAGCCGAGCTCGAATTTCGCCGGGCCATCCAGATGAATCCTTCCTACGCGCAGGCCCACCATTGGTTCGCACTCGCTCTCGCGGCAATGAACAAACCGGTCGATGCTCTGAGCGAGATCGAAACCGCCGAGCGGCTCGACCCGCGTTCGCTGTCCATCAAATCCGCCGCGGCGATAGTCCATTTCTTTGCCGGCGAGTACGACAAAGGGCTGCAGCAGTGTGATCGAGCCTTAGCGATCCAGCCTGAGTTTGTACCCGCTCATAAAGTGAAGCGCTGGATCTACAGCGTGCAGGGCAATTGGCCAGCGGCTCGCATCGCATTTGAAGCGGAACGCAGTGCATCCGGCGACCTGGACGCCCCGGGCTGGAAGATCATTGCGGCCCAGCTCGCACCGACCGACGATGTTTCGAAACGAGCGGCCCTTGCAATGCTCGAAACAGCTATTAACACTGAGATCGTTCGTGAGAATGACTTCACCTATGCGTTCGAGATCGCTCTCGCATACGAGCATCTCGGAGAACGCGAATCGGCTCTCGACTGGCTCGAAAGGTCGGAGAAGGCAGGCACGCACAGCTTCAATATGATCGAGCCGGACCCACGTCTCGCAGGCCTTCAATCGTCACCCCGGTATCGACGACTTGTCGAAAAACTTCAACGTCCAAAGTAGTTTGACCCTCAAACCTACAGGTGACAGAATAGCCATCGAGCTGTTCTGTTTGCCCGCATGGACCACCCGAACGGTACCTCCGGTACCGAAGAAAACTCGATGATCGGCCATCGCATCGGAGCCTATCGACTCGAAGAGGAGATCGGCCGCGGTGGGATGGGTGCGGTCTATCGAGCGGTCCGCGTCGACGGCGAGTTCGATCAGACGGTGGCCGTCAAGCTGATCAAGCGCGGGATGGACACGGATATGATCCTCCGCCGTTTCCGCCGCGAACGTCAGATCCTCGCCTCGCTAAATCATCCGAATGTCGCCTACTTCCTGGGCGGCGGATCGACCGAAAACGGGCTTCCATACTTCGTTATGGAGTACATCGACGGACTGCCGCTGTACAAGTTCTGTAATAAGAAAAAACTCTCGCTTCGCGAACGGCTCGTTATCTTTCGGCAGGTCTGTTGGGCGGTCGCGGCGGCACACGAGGCACAGGTCATACATCGCGATCTGAAACCGTCGAACATCATGGTCAAAGACGACCGCAAGCCGAAGCTTCTCGACTTCGGCATCGCGAAGATGCTCGACCCCGATCTTTCCGCAACTGACGGCGAGCCCACCGCCACGCAAATGCGCGCGATG
>DAIOWA010000255.1:0-4938 GCA_036758705.1 Pyrinomonadaceae bacterium
ATCACGTTGATCGTCAGCACGATGGTACCAACGCCGATGCCGAAGCCATCCTTAAACTGCGTCGCGGCAAGCGCGTCGTAGGCGAGGATGGCGATAAAGATCAGCGCCAGATACATAAAGTATCGGTGGATGTTCTGGAAGATCAGCGGAAATTTCTTTTCGCCGCGATACTCGTGCCGGGGTTCGCCGACCGCGCACGCGGGCGGATCGGCCCAGAAAGCTTTGTAGTACGCGCCGCGGTAGTAATAACAGGTGAACCGAAATCCGCCGGGCGCCCAAAGGATGAGGAATGCGGGCGTGATCGGCAAAGGAAGATTCGGCATCCACGACGGCCATGAGCCGAGCCACGAATGTCCGGATAGCTGCTGGCCGGCGGCTTCCCAGATCAGCGGTGAATACATCGGCGAAAGGTACGGGCCAAAGGTGTAATGTGCTCCTTGCAAAGCTGCCCACGTCGAATAGACGATGAACGCCGAAAACCCAAGGAACACGACCAGCGACTGAATCCACCAGCCATCTTTCCGCATCGTCTCGCCAAAGCCGCGACGCGTGATATGAACCAAGTTCGATGCCATAGGGCCCGAGTTCCCTCCGTTCGATTCTAGTTTGTGATTCTCGACGCTCGGCCCTGAAGATTGCGGGCCAAACAAGCAGCGTGTATATGGAAATTACGCGATTATTGCAGACAGGTCAAGGAATTACAGTCCGTGGCTGGTAAAGACGGCCATGCGACCGGTGATCATTTCAGCGCCGTATCCCGCGTCGGCGGCAAGTTCCGCAAGACGCCCTGACTCCACCCACCCGAGCGGCATCAAAGCACAAAGTGAGAACGAATCCGCCTCGATCTCCGAGCGAGTCCGTTTGCCCACGCCGTGATAATTCGCCGTCGCAGAACCTGACGGAGCGTGCAGCAGAAAATGCGCGAATTCGTGAAACATTACGAACAGTTTCTTCTGCGGCGAGAGCCGGCTGTCGATGGCGATAAAGTGCCGCCCCATCGCACAGTAATAAAAACCGCTCACTTTGAGCGGCATCTCAGTCACGGTTACCTGGTGCTTTCGGCAAAGCCTGTAAAAATCAGCCTCGATCAGCGGACGTTTGTTCCAGGGAACACGCAGGCGGGAGATTGTATCGGCGAGTAGGAGCATAACGTCTTATGTGTAGGACACTGTATCACACACATTCCTAGTTCGCAAATTCCTCTGCGTCCTCTGCGTAAAGAATTTATTTAAACGCAGAGGTTCACTGTGTACGCAAGAGGCGTTTACTACCCGCGTTTCTTATCAGGACGAGGTTTATTTGCGGTTGTATTGATGCGCGGTGTTACGACCGACGCCTTGAATTCGGAGCCGCTCTGCAGATCGCTATCGATCTTGGCGTTCAGCAGCTTTGACTCTTCGAGTATCTTCTTCGCCGCTTTAGCCGTTTTGCTCGGACGTTTTTTAGGTGTTGCCATATCTCTATCGAAGTCGTTGGTTTATTTTAGGCAAAGAACTTTTCGTACTCATCGTGGCCACCGATCCAGAACCACGTTATTGTGTCATCAACCAAGATGCCGAGTGCTCGGTATCCTTTTGATATGCGGACGGCCCAGATATCTTCCTTCGCGTTGATACATTTGAACCGAAGCGAAGGATGAAAAGGATTGTCGCTCCACAGGGCATAAGCCTTTCGTGCCGACTTTTGGATGTTGGCGTGAAGCTCCGAATACGTTTCCCAGAAGGCTTCGGTTTCGATCTCATAGACGATCAAAGTCCATGGGGGTCGCTTTTCCGGTTGCAATATCTCTCTTCACTCCTTCGGCGATATCAGCGAGTCGGCCGGAACTCTTCTCAAAACTCTCGTCCCAGCGAATCTCGTCCGTTACTTCGTCGAGGTACTCGCGGAGATGTTCGATTGCACGCTCCTGAACTGAATCCGGCAGGGCCTCCAGCATTTTTTTAACCGTCTCGATAGTCGCGGTAGACATAAGATCCTCAGTTTCGCACGATCCAGCCGCCGCCGACAACTTCTTCGCAGGTTTCAGTGTCGTAGAAGATGGTGGCCTGGCCGGGGGTGATGGCACGCTGCGGTTCGTCGAAAACGATACGGGCGTGAGCATCCGGCAAAGGGTGGATGGTGGCGATCGCGGGGTCGTGGCGATAGCGGACTTTCACGAGTGCTCGAACCGGTTCGGACGGCTCGTCGAACGCGACCCAATTGACGCCTTTCGCGGTGAATTCGATCTCTTCAAGCTCGTCCATCTCGCCGACAATTATCTGGTTCTTCGCCCGCTCGATCTGCACGACATAGAGGGGCTTCTCGTGAGCGATGCCAAGGCCGCGACGCTGGCCGATCGTGTAGCGGTGGATGCCGGTGTGCGAGCCGATCACCTCGCCGGCGGTGCTGACGATCTCACCGCTCGCGGGCATTTCATCGCTGCGGCCTTCGTGGTCAAGATAGCGGTCGATGAACTCGGAATATTTACCGTCCGGTACGAAGCAGATCTCCTGCGATTCCTGCTTGTCGGCGGTGTACAGATTAGCGTCGCGGGCGATGTCTCGGACCTCGCTTTTGAGCATCTCGCCGAGCGGAAAGTACGAACGCGAAAGCTGTTCCTGATTCAGTTCCCAAAGAAAATAGCTCTGGTCCTTCCAATGATTCTTACCGCGGAAAAGCCGATAACGATCCGCCGCCTCGTCGTATTCGACTCGCGCATAATGGCCGGTCGCGACCTTCTCACACCCGAGCGAAAGCGCCATCCGGTCGAGCGAAGCGAACTTCAGACGCGAATTACAGGCAACGCACGGGATCGGCGTTTCACCCGATAGATAGCTTTGAACAAACGGTTCGACAACATCGCGCTCGAAATCTTTTTCGAGATTGAGTACGTAAAAAGGAATGCCGAGTGAATCGGCGACGCGACGGGCATCATAAACGTCATCGAGCGAACAGCAACGCGAAGGCAGCGGATCGCCGTTCTCGTCGACACTGATACCGCGGCGCTGATTCCATAGCTGCATCGTGAAGCCGACAAGTTCGTGCCCCTGTTCCTTTAATAACGCCGCGGCCGCCGAACTATCGACACCGCCGCTCATTGCTACTGCGATTTTCATTTTTGAAAACAAACTTCTCACATATCACTTTAAAACTTATTCCGAAATAAGTGATAAGGAAGAAGTAACTAAGGAATAGAATATAATTTCAGCAAACGTAATTAAACTTTGATGCGAGCCTTGAGATATCTCGTTTTCCTCATTTTGGCCGTCTTTCCTCTTATCGCGAGCGGACAGCAAGCGGCCTGTCTGAATGCGGGACGGCTCGGAACGCTGCGCGATCAGATCTTGAAAGGTGCCGGACCGAATGAGGAAAACATCGCACTTCGCGACGAACTTCTAAAGTCCGCAACCGCGATCACCGACCTTCTTCGAAAGTCGCGCCTTGACGGGAAAGATGGCGAGACCGCAAAGTCGCAATTGACCGAGACTCAGACGGCGTCGTCCGGTCGGCTTTGTTCGATGCTCAATACGGCCGGCTGGCCGACGCGTGCAAGTGTTACGGCAGACGGGATGAACGCATTTCTTTTCCTTATCGGCCGAACGCTGACGATGCGTATGCAGCTTGAGCTTTATCCGCTGGTCGCCGCGTCATACGAAAAAGGCGAACTCGAAGGCAGCGAGATACTGGCGGCTTATGTCGACCGTCTGCGTCTTGCTATCGGCCGCAAACAGCTGTACGGAACGCAGGTTTACATTAAGGACGGATTTCTAGTTCAAGGCCCGATCGAAAATGCCGCGAGCGTCGATAAACGCCGTGAGTTAATGAAGATTGTCCCGCTGCGTCAGTACGAAAGGAGTCTCGAGATCGCGAATCGCCTGCCGCTGATCCGCTCGGTCACCGAGCCCGTCGGATCATTCGCCGAGAAACAGTCGGCGTCGAACTCGGCCGCGGCCGGCGATGATTCGCTCGGGCTCGAAAACGAAGGGCCGGTGATCAAGCTCGAGACGGCGTTCGTCTCGATCGATGTAAACGTTCCGGATGCCGCCGACGGAACTTCCGTAGTGCTCGAGAAAAGCGATTTCAAGCTTTTCGATAATGGCCGGCCGGTTGAGATCGAAACCTTTTCAAAAGCCGAGACGCCGTTCGATATAGTTTTGCTGCTCGATCTGTCGGGTTCCACCTCCGAAAAGGTCGGCCTGATCAAGAAAACGACCAAACGGTTCGTAGAAATGAAACGCCCCGGAGATCGGGTCGCGGTCATCACTTTCAATGACACGCAAAATATTGTGTCCGAGCTTGAAGCGGATCAGAAGATCCTGCTCGACCGGATAAAAAAGATAGGCGGCAATGGTGCATCGGCTGTTTGGAAGTCCCTCGACTTTGCCTTAGATATGCTCGATGAAAAATCTGAAAAGGGCAGACGACGTGCCATCGTACTGATGACCGACGGCGCCGATAACCTGCTGTCCTTTGCCCCAAGGCTGACAAGCCCGACCTCGTTCGCCGACCTTATCGAATCAGTTCAGAATTCGAATGCGACGATCTTTCCCGTTTTTCTCGATACCTTCCAGGGACTTTCTCCAACATTCCGCGAGAATGCTTATCGTACGCTCGACTACATCGCCGAGCAGAGCGGCGGAACGATTTATGCAGCTAAGAAGTTGGATGACCTTTCCGAGATCTACCACCGCGTGATGAAAGGAGTCGGGACAGTCTACACTCTCGGCTTCTCACCAGATGGCGAATCCACCGGGGTCGCGTGGCGAACGATCAAGGTAGAGGTTCCATCACACCCGACCCTAAAACTTCGCCATCGCCCCGGATATTTCACCCGCTGACAACGCGGTTGGGTCAGAGCTTTTTCAGTGTCGATGTTCGCCCACCTTGCGTAAATTCGATTCCGGTGACGCTGCCTTCGGTATCTTTCACAAATTTGAAACTGGCATCGACGACCTTCAG
>DAIOWA010000256.1:0-4933 GCA_036758705.1 Pyrinomonadaceae bacterium
GCGAAAAGGGGTGTCCGAAAGTAAGTTATTCGAAAATTCGCGAGGAAAGTTTCAATTATTGTTGCTGAGCCTTCTGATTAAGGTCAGAACCACCTGCGGTAGCGGGTGGTTGGAGGTTGCGGCTTGACCTTGATGTGTCAGTTGGGCGACCTGTTCACCGAAGGCGAGTATGGACTCTGTTAAACCACCCGCTACCGCAGGTGGTACCGACCGTTGTTGGCTCGCTCAGCTACTTGTTTCTGGTCAGGAAACGCGAGGAAGTTCCGGGAAGTTTGGTCAATCCGCCGCCCGATGAAACCGTGACATTATTGGCCTCAAGCGTCGAGCCGATTGATCTTTGAAATTCTGAAATAGCTCGGTTCAGATCGGTCTGAGCCTGTAATTCGCGTCCCTTCGCTGTTATCAGCTCGGTCTGCCGCTGCTGGACGAGGAAGAACGTAGTCGTACCCGCCTGGAATTGCCGCTGCTCGCTCTGATAAAGCTGCTCGGCGGCGGATCGGGCGGCGGCGGCGGCTTGGAGTCGCGCCTCGGAAGATCTGAGAGCCTGCAGAGCATTTCGAACCTCTGCTTCGATGATCTGCTCAGCCTGGGCTCGCTGATTGGCGATCCGGTTCTTCTCGACAAGCGTGCGGCCAAGATTCGCCTTTGCGACCGTATTACTCCACGGCAGAGAGATCTGCACGCCTATGCGATACGACGGATAATCGAGCTGAGCAAGGTTTCCGAGCGAGGTGAAATAACCGCCCACAAGATTTGGCGGGACGCGGCTCAAGCCCGTGGACGGATTGATCGCAGCGGACGTCTCCGAGCCCGCAAGACCCTGCGACGTTACGCTCCCAACGAGATCGATCTGCGGTTTCGTCTGATTTCGATAGTACTTTTCGTCGATCGCGTTAATGTCCGCACTCGCCTCATACTGGACGATCTCAGGCCGTCCCTTGAGAGCTTCGGTGACCGCAACCTCCAACCCGATCTGCGGCGCATTGAGATCGACCGGTGATACCGGCGTGATCGGCCGCGACCATTCGCTCGCCATGCGATCAGCAAGCATCAGCGTCTTGAGCGTATTCTCCGCCCGAGTGACATTTTCCTGAGCGGTGTAGACGTTCTGTTCAAAGGTTGTGATCTGAGCGTTAGCAGCGACCAGATCGATCGGCGGCAAAACGCCTTTCTCGACCAGCCGCTGATTACTTTCGAGTTGTGTCCGTGCCTGCTTCACCGCATCGATCTGCACCTGCAGATTGCGAAGAGAGAACGCGAGATTCCAGTAGGCCTGCTCGACCGCGACGATCACATCGATCGCCCGCTGACGGAACTGCGAATCGCTAAGACTCAGATTCTTCTTTGCTATCTCGATCAGCCGTCGTTGGCCGTCGAATCGAAAATTGCGGATAAGCGGCTGAGTATATGTGAACGTGAGCAGCGAAGGGAACTGAGGGTTAAGCGTCGCGTTCGTGTTACTGGTGGTCGTGCGGGTCGAGTCGAACCGGGCCGCGTAACTGCCGCCCGCGAACGGAGAAAACCCGCTCAGGCCGGCTGTGCCAAAATACCGCGTCTGGGTGACCGAACCGTTTACGGCACCGCCGATTATCGATGCGGTTGGTGTCGCCGTACTGTCGTAGTAACTCTGACCCTCGATCAACGGATCATAAATGCCGCGTGCTCCGCGAAGGTTGAATTCGGCGATCTGCACGCTGTTGCGAGATGCGTCGATGTCGTTGTTGTTCTTCAAGGCCATCTCGATCACTTCCTCAAGGGAAAGTGAGAGTTGATTGGCCGTATCTACTCCAACGCGATCAGAAGACGGCAGCGGACGCAGCGGAGCCTGGAAGTTGGGTGCGACAGGCGGCGGATCATTAGGCAACGGAGCAGGCGGCACAGCGAAGATCGGCGGAGTCGGAGAAAGGTCAGGCTGAGGCACGATCACCGTGGGCTGCGGCACTGGCGTGGGTGACTGAACCTGCGCAAAGACGCAGGACACGGTCAGAAATAAGAATGTCGGAAGAAAAACTCTCTTCATCAAAAAATCTCCGGCCGAAGGATCAGCCGTTATCCACTTGCTCCTCACGCACGTTTGTCGCCTGCTTCTTCGATCCGAAAATACCGGACACCGCGTCTCGGATCGGCCGCGTGACTCTCGAAATCCCACCGGAGATAGACTTAAACATCGTCGACTCGGCTGCGTCGTCAAAGAGTGAGTAAAACACAGGCACTGCAAGCAGCGTGAGCAGCAAACACATCGACTGTCCGCCGACCACCAAAACACCGATCGAGCGGTTGGTCGCAGCACCGGCACCGCTGCCGAGAATAAGCGGAACCATCCCGGCGACGAGAGCGATCGTCGTCATCAGGATCGGCCGCAGTCGGTCGCGGTTCGCCTGGATGATCGCGTCGTATCGATTCATCCCACGTGATCGCAGCGTATTCGTATGGTCGATCTGCAAAATCGCGTTCTTCTTGACGATTCCGAATAGCAGCAGGATGCCGAGTGCCGAGAAGATATTCAGCGTCTGCCCTGCGATAGCGGTCGAAAGCAATGCGAACGGTATCGACAGCGGCAGCGAAAGCAAGATCGTCACCGGATGGATGAACGATTCGAACTGTGCCGCGAGGATCAGATACATGAACACGAACGAAAGGAGGAAGGCGTACAAGAACGATTCGTAAGCCTTTTGCAGCTCTTTCGATTGTCCGGTCACACCCGTCAGATACTCCGGCCCCATATTCAACTCGCCCGCCCATTGCTGCAGCTTTGCGATCGCGTCGGATTCGGATGAGTTCGGCGGAAGCCCGGCGGAAACAGTGACCTGCCGCAGGCGATTCAAACGGTTGATCGTCGATGGGCTCAAGCCTTCGTCGAGCTTGACCACGCGGTCGAGCCCGACGGTGCCTCCGTTCGACGAGGCAACGGTAAACCACGGCAGATAACTTCGATCGCGCCGGAACTGCTCTTGAGCTCGAACGACGACATCGTATTGCTCGGAATCTTCGCTATAAGTGGACACGATCTGCCCTGCTGAAAGAGTGTTCAGAGCCTGAGCGACGTCACCGGCACGTACACCGAGGTCAGCCGCGCGTGTACGATCGATCGTTACGCGGATCTCCGGCGAACCGACCTCGATCGACGAATCCGGATCTCGGTACAGCGGATCCGTCTTCATCTTTTCGACCAGTGCGTTCGCGTACTCTCCGAGTTTGTCCATATCGGGTCCTGCAATGTAGAGCCCAACGCCGGAGCCGCCTCGGCCGAGACCGATGCTCCCGGCGATCGACGATGAGGCCGATACTGTTACCTGATAATCTTTGGATGCATATTTCCGGGCGATCCCGCGAGTCTGGTTGATGAGATCAGATTGCGACCTGCTTCGTTCGGCAACTGGCAAGAGAGAGACGTTAATAAAGCCGTTATTCGGACCCGACCCGCGGCCAAATCCGGCAAGGACGAGTGTATTCCTGACGCCCGGAACCTGTGCTCTAATATCGCGGGAGATGCGGTCAAGTATAGACTGCGTTGCAGAAAGCGATGTCCCCTGCGGGCCGCGAACGTTTACTTGAAACAGCGACTCGTCCTCGTCCGGCAGGAACGCCATACCGACGAATTTGTAAAGAGGGAAGATGGACGCCACAGTGATGACGCAGATGAGCACGATGGCCCAGCGGAAACGCAGCGAGAGTTTTAGCAACCAGGTGTAAGTCGCATCCACTTTGCTGTAGAACCATCCGCTCTTCGAATCATGTCCGGCGGGCTCTGAGGTTTCTTTAACCAGCAACCCCTCGTCCGTAATATGTTCGTCCAGTTCGTCCTTCGCCGGCGTTCCCTCATGCTCGGGCCGCTTTATCCAGCGAGCAGCGAGCATCGGCGTGAGCGTGAACGATACGATGAGCGAAACGGCAATAGCGGCGGCGGCAGTAAGCCCGAACGAGGACATAAACCGTCCCACGATCCCGGTCATAAACCCGACGGGAATGAACACCGCAAGCAACGAAAGAGTTGTCGCCAAGACCGCGAGCCCGATCTCGCGTGTTCCTTCGATCGCGGCTTGGAAGGGTTCCATCCCCTTCTCTTCGACGAAGCGATAGATGTTCTCAAGCACAACGATCGCATCGTCGATCACGATGCCCACCATCAGGGTGAGCGCAAGCATCGTCATCTGGTTTAGCGAATAACCAAGTGCGGCGATCGCTGCGAATGCAGCAATGATCGATACCGGAATCGCCAAAGCAGCGATGAACGTAGAGCGGAAATTCCAGAGGAAAAGGAAGACGATTATCGCGGCAAACAATCCGCCTAAGACCAGATGTTCCTCGATCGCGTGCAGGCTGTTCTCGATGAACTCGCTTTGGTCGCGAATAACGGCGACCTTAAAATCCGCCGGCAGCGTCGGTACGATATTCGCCATCCGCTGCTTCACGTTGTTGATCACCGCGATCGTGTTGGCACCCGATTGCTTCCGGATACCCACCGAAACCGACGTTACTCCGTCGAGTGAGGCGGCCGAAGACGGCTCGCCGCCGGTCTTTTCTACGCGTCCAACATCGCTGATCTTTATAGGAAAGCCATTGCGCGTCGTGATGACGATGTCGCTAAACTGAGCGACATCGGTCAGCTTACTCATCGTGCGAAGGCCGAGAGTACGCTCGCCTTCGATCAGATTTCCGCCGGGAAGTTCCTGGTTCTGTGATCGAACCGCGTTCGTTACATCCGTGACCGAAATGTTGTAGGCGCGAAGGCGATTGGGATCAATGCTTACGAGGACCTGCGGCGTACGCGATCCCCACATGAAAACTTCACCGACGCCGTCGGCCGATTCGATTCGCTCCTGGATGAGGTTCTCTACCATCTCGGAGAGTTCCATCACGTCGCGCGGAGCGCTGATCGTGTACATCAAGATCGGCTGCGAATCTGGGTCGGATTTCTGTGCCGAAGGCGGGT
>DAIOWA010000257.1:0-4882 GCA_036758705.1 Pyrinomonadaceae bacterium
TTACGAACGTCCGCGGGCCGATCTCGACGGCGAACAAGTATCCGAATTTCGAGGCGCCGCGAGCGTCGCTGCGAACGCAGCTTGCGATCCAACTTATCGGCGGCGATGAAAAGTACAGTCTTGAAGATGTGTGGGCTCTGAAGCATTCGTATCGGGCTCTGTTGGCGGACCGCGTTAAGGCGGACCTGATCGCGGCGGTGCGAGCCACGAATCCTTCGGGTGATGTGGCGGCCGCGCTTGCGACGATCGAACGTTGGGACAATACAGTATCGCCGGACAGCCGCGGGTCGGTGTTGTTTCAGAATTGGTGGCTGAATTATTCGGGATTCCGCGAGGACCGGCGACAGATGCTGCCGGATTCGCAGCGGTTCGCGAAGGTTTGGAGTCTCGACGATCCGCTCAACACACCTCGCGGACTTGCCGATGCAAAGCGCGCGGCGGAATCGTTTGCGTGGGCGGTTGAGGAGACGAAGAAGCAGCACGGTTCATTTGATGTTGCGTGGGGCGAGGTGAATCGAGTTCGCCGCGGCAAGGTCGATGTGCCGGTCGGCGGCTGCAGCAACGAACTCGGCTGTTTCCGCATACTCACCTACCAGCGTGCCGATGACGGCAAATATGTCGCAAATTCCGGCGACGGCTGGGTTCTTGCCGTTGAGTTTGGCGATGTTCCGCGGGCGTATTCCGTGCTCGCGTACGGAGAGAGCCGCCGGCCGGAATCGCCGTATCATGCGGACCAGGCCGAGATGTTCGCGAAGGGTGGTCACAAGACCGTCGCTTTCACCGAGAAAGATGTCGATGCCGGTGCGATCATAAAGTTTCGGCCGGGGGCGAGGTAGATCGATGCGGAGATCGAAGTCACCTGAAATTTGAGATTCGAGAATTCGCGATCGATGAGATCTGAGATCCGGACTCTCGAATTTTCTCTTGCGATTTGAAGAGAATCAGTTAGAATCGAGGCACCCGAATTCGTTTCACCCCTAACCAGGAAAATGAGCACTTCTGAGATCACCCGGGCCTTACAGGACTGGAATGACGGTAAAGAGGACGCGCAGGACCGTCTGCTGCCGTACGTGTACGATGAACTTAAGCGGCAGGCGAGATACCTGATGTCGCGAGAGCGATCTAATCACACGCTGCAGCCGACAGCGCTTGTCCACGAGGCGTTTATGCGGCTTGCGAAGCAGACCGGAATTGACTGGCAAAACCGCTCGCATTTCTTCGGCATTTCGTCGCGCCTGATGCGGCAGATATTGGTCGATCACGCCCGTACGCATGCTGCGGCAAAACGCGGCAGCAACCCCATCCACTATTCGCTGGACGATGTTGATATCCCGGTCGAGCAACGTGCGGAATCGATCATCGCAATGAACGAGGCTCTTGATCATCTGGGGCAGATCGACGAACAGCAGGCGAAGATCGTTGAGATGCGATTCTTTGGCGGGCTGAGCAATTCGGATATTGCCGACGCTCTCGGTGTGTCAGAGCGGACGGTGCTGCGTGATCTAAAGGTGGCGAAACTGTGGCTTTACCGCGAGTTGAATAAATAATCTGTCGCAAACCGCCGCGATCTTACGCAGATTAAGCCAGGAGCAGATCGCAGAGAATAGATGGCCGCCGATTGGTCAAGAATAAAAGAGATCCTGGGCGAAGCGCTTGCGCTCGATCAGGCTGAGCGTCGGGCTTATCTCGATGGCGCCGGGTTGTCGGCTGAGGATCTCGCTGAAGTGGAATCCCTGGTTGAACTCGAAGCGGATTCTGAGGGAATGTTCGGTGCGTCGGCGGTCGAGCTTGCGCGCGATTTTGTGGGGGCGGCTACGTCTGCCGCGGGTACGATGGTCGGGCCGTACAAGATCGTCTCGGAACTCGGCCACGGCGGCATGGGCGCGGTCTATCTAGCCGAGCGGGCGGACGGGAAGTTCGATCAGAAAGCCGCGGTCAAGTTATTGAAGCGGGAGCTGAATACGGCAGCACTGCGTCGTCACTTCGACCGTGAACGCGAGATCCTCGCATCGCTTGAACATCCAAATATCGCCCGGCTGCTCGATGCGGGAACGACCGATGACGGCATTCCGTTCATCGCGATGGAGTACGTTGACGGATCGCCGATAGATGAGTATTGCGTTCGGCACGGCCTGGATCTCACCGCGAGGCTGCGGCTGTTTATGACGGTCTGTACGACTGTCGATTTCGCTCACCGGAATCTTGTGGTCCACCGCGACCTAAAACCGTCGAACATAATGGTGACGCACGATGGAGCTCCGAAGCTGCTCGACTTTGGGATATCGAAGATCCTGACCGACGGTTATCAGGGTTCGGACGCCGCGACCATTACACAGATGGGCGTGATGACGCCGTCGTATGCCTCGCCCGAGCAGCTTCGGCGTGAGAGCGTGACGACACTGTCGGATGTTTATTCGCTCGGCGTGATCTTGTTCGAATTGCTGAGCGGCCGCCGTCCATTTGAAGCGGAGGAAGGCGATCTGCGGGCGATCTATAGCGCGGTGCTTGAACGAGAGCCGTCCGCTCCTTCTAGTCTCGCGAATATGTCGAAGCGGCTCGCGGGTTTTGAGCGGCCCGACTATCGATCGGGTGAGGCGGTCACGGAAAAGCTGGGGACGGATTTCAGCAGGGTCCGGAACACGGGCCAGCACATCTTTCAGCTATCGCCGCAGACGCTCAAGGGCGATCTCGACAATATCGTTCTTAAGGCGCTTCGCAAGGAGCCGGAGCGTCGTTACGCGTCGGCCGGTGCGGTTGCGGAAGACCTGGAACGGCATTTGAACGGTTTGCCGGTAACCGCCCGGCCGAACACGCTTTCGTATCGAGCGTCCAAGTTCATTGGCCGTCATAAGTTCGGTGTCGGCGCGGGTGTTTTGATCGTGCTGGCCATTGTCGCGGGCATTGTTGCGACGCTTTGGCAGATGCAGGTTGTACGGACAGAACGAGCGCGTGCGGAGAAGCGATTCAACGACGTCCGAACGCTGGCAAATTCCTTCCTGTTTGAATTCTCACCGCTGATCGAACGGCTTCCCGGCTCTACACCGGCACGCGAACTTTTGGTAAAACGAGCGCTCGAATATCTTGACGGGCTCGCAGCGGAATCGGCGGACGATCCGACGCTGCTGCGCGAACTCGCGAGCGCCTATGAGAAGGTCGGGGATGTTCAGGGAAATCCGTACCAGTCGAATGTCGGCGATGTCAGCGGGGCGATGGCGAGCTATGAGAAGTCGCGTCAGATCCGCGAGGCGCTGTTGGAAAGCGGACACGGTGACGCCAAACTCGAAGGCGAATTAGCCGGGATATATAAGTCGATCGGCGATGTCGAGTCAAATTCGGGCGACTATGCGAAGTCGATGGACTGGCATATGCGGTCCCTGGCGATGAGAGAGCGACTCGCCGCTGCCGCTCCGAACGATCGTGATGCACGAAAGGCCCTGGCAATGGCCCTACGAACGATCGGGATCACGTGGTTTTACGACAACAATAATAAGAAGGCTATCGAATATTACGAGCAGTCCCGGGACATGTTTAAGAAGCTGGCCGCTGAGTTTCCGGCGGACGATAAACTTGCGTCCGAATATGCATACTCCTTCGTAACGATCGGCGAGGCCCAGGGGTGGGAAGGTGAACTGGAAGCAGCCGCCGCGAATCTTCAAAAAGGGTTGGATATGACCGTCCCTATCGCCGAGAGACATCCGAACGATCAGGAGTTTCAACACGATCTCACTCTCACGCTGAACAAGCGCGCCGAGAATCTCGAAGACCTTGAAAAGCCGGACGAAGCGGCCGCCCTTTACGAGAAGAGTCTTTCGATAGCACGCAAGAATTTTGACGCCGATCCGCAGAGCCAGCGCGCAAAGAGGGACGTTGCGATGGGCGCAAAGAAACTCGCACAAGCACTGACCTCCGCGAAGCGGGACCGAGACGCGCTTGAGAAAATCGAGTTGGCGTTAAAGCTGTTTGCGGAGATTCGGGACGCGGACAAGAGCAATAAAGGCGCGATCTATGAGGTGGCGAATGCCAGATTCTCGAAGGGCGAGCTCTACTTTTCGCTAAAGGATTGGAAGATGGCCGTGAAAACCTTCGAGGAAGCAAAGGCCGAGTTTGATGCCTCTCTCGCCGTCAATCCGGGCGATTCATATACGAGGCGGATGAGTTCGCTCAACCTCTATCGAATCGGAATGTGCTACTCCGAACTTCCGCGCTCGGCCGAGAATGTAAAGCGAGCGGCGGCCAACCTGAGCGCCGCCCTCGAATCCTTGAACAAAATGAAGGCCGAGGGGGTGCTTGGCGACATCGATGTGCCGCTGCTGGAGGAAATACCTACACTGATCGCGAAACTTGGCTCGTGAGATTTTCTACAGCTTAATCGTGGTCGAGGTAGATATCTTCCCGTGTGTATACGTCAGGTTACGCAGTAGGATTTTAGAATCTGTTCCGAACGCATAGCCACGTTGGTTTACGGTGGGTTCAGTCAGGCGATGACCGAAGGGCATTTTAACGTCCTTAAAATTGTCGGCTTAGGTCAATTTTATCGTAGGCCCGTTAAAACGGGCGGAGATTCTTCGCTGCGATCCTGCTACGCCGTAAACGGGCGTGGCTATGCTAAAACAAAACTGTAGATGATTACTAATGCGTAATCTCGGTTTAATACCAAACCACGAAAACAACTAACGCACACGGCTGACTAACGACTCATTATTTACGATGGGATGATTTCACGGCGGCGTTCTATTAATCGGGCCGGGTCGTTGGTGATGATGGCGGTGAGGCCTAGTTTTAGGGCGCGGCGGATCCAGCGGGGATGGTCGAGGAGCTCGGCGGGGGGGATGTGAGGCAGCTCGCCGGCCTGACGGAAACGGTGCTTCTGCCACAGTTTCCA
>DAIOWA010000258.1:0-4873 GCA_036758705.1 Pyrinomonadaceae bacterium
GAAGCCCGCACGTTAGTAAGGGCGTTAGCGCCGACTTGGATGTTAAGCCCTTACTGACGTGCGGGCTTCTGTACGGCTTCCGCAAATGGCTTATTTACGTCGGAGCAGGAAGCCGATCACAAGACCGATGGCCGCTGAGATAAGGATGGTCTGACCGGGCTTTTGCCGGGCGTATTCCTTCGCCTCTTCGACGAGTTCCTTCGGATCTTTGTCCTTCAGTTCATTGAACTTATCGCCAGCCCACGCGAGCTTTTCCTCAGCGTAAACCTTTGCCTTCTCGGCTGCGTCCTGAAACTTTGTTCCGTATTCCTGTGCCTGCATCTTCAGATCTCCCAAAAATTCGTCATCGAGCTTTCCTTCCGGCACGACCGGCACCAGGCTCTGCTCGAGTTCCTTTTCCGCCTTCTTAACTTCTGCTTCAAATTCTGACATTGCAAAAATCCCTCCCTGATAGCCGCTTCTCTAAAGCGTTCTACGGCTGTCTCTGATGAAAGCATCAGCCATTTGGTTGTAACGAAATCCGGACACGAATTGTTCCGTGACCGCGAGCCTCATTAAATTCTTCGAAAGTTTCTAAAAAGGGCTTGACAGCGCCGTCGACAAAATGCAAATCTTTACAATTCGCGAAGTGAGTAAGCACTTACTTACACGATTTGGAGAACAAATTGGACACTAATTTTTTCAGATGCGACCACGAAGGCCACAGGCGAATGACCGGGGATAAACGTCGCCTACAGATACTTCAAACGGCCTTCGATCTGTTTTCGCGCAAGGGGTTTAGCGGCACGACAACCAAGGACATTGCAAAGGCCGCGGGTGTTTCGGAAGCGATGGTCTTCAAACACTTCGCGTCAAAGGACGAGCTTTATGGGGCTCTGATCGAAGCAAAAACCTGCAACGAAGGCCTGAGCAAGCGGCCGTGGGAAGAGAACCAGCCGATGCTCGACGCGATGGCGAACAAGGACGACTTTAAGGTCTTCTACCACTTTGCTCTTAAGGCGCTCAACAAACAGCAGGAAGACATCGCGTTCATGCGGATGATCTTCTATTCGGCGCTTGAGGAGCACGTGATCGCTGAGCGGTTCTTTCAGGATTTTATCGGCGAGATCTACAACTTCCTTGGCGGTTATGTGAAGCAGCGTCAAAAGGACAAGGTATTCAGGAAGATCGATCCGCGGATCGTTGTGAGATCGATGATGGGAATGATGATCCATCATTCGCTCAACAACATTCTTTGGGACAAGAAACGCACGCTGCTCGACATAACGAACGAAGAGGCAGCAAAGAATTTTGCAGAGATCATTTTACAAGGCGTAACCGTACAAAAGGGGTAGAAAAAACTTTCCTCCGCTTGAGCGGGGAGGCATTGTTCAACAAATGAATAAACGCACGTCAACTTTTTGGATCTTTCTAGTCGCGGTAATGATCGTAGCTGGGCTGATGGCCGGCTGCAGGTCCGGCAATTCTGCCGCGGCTACCAATGCGAACGCTCAGCCGACTACCGTCGATGTCACGACTGAAGCGGCGATCATTAAACCTATCCCGACCTATATCGAAGCGACCGGCAGCCTCGCGAGCGATGCTCAGACGGATGTTGCGCCGAACATTGCAGGGAAGATAGTCGAGGTCAATTTCGACATCGGTAGCTACGTGAATCAGGGCGACGTACTCGTCCGGCTCGATCCGCGTGACGGCCAGATCCGTGTCGATCAGGCGCGAGCCCAGGTCGAACAACAGCGTCAGGCAGTGAATCAGGCGAATGCGAACGCCGACCAAGCTCTCGCAAATCTTCGCCAGACGCAAGCGAGGCTCGGCATCACGGATGGCCAGACCTTTCAGATCAAGGATTTTTCTCAGGTGAAAACCGCGACGGCTCAGCTTCAGCTTGCCGAGATCGAACTGCGGCGCGCCGAACGCCTTCTCGAGACCGGTGATATTTCCAAGTCGATCTACGACCAAAGGAAATCTCAGCGTGACGCGGTGATCGGCCAGCTCGACGAGGCACGTTCAAACGCTAACATCGCGATAAAAGCGATCGACACGGCACGCGAAGCATATAATGTCGCCAAGGCGGCGGCGGCTACCCAGAATGCCGCGATCGCAACGCTTCAGGCGACATTGGCGGCTGCCGAAAAATCGATCACCGATACTGTGATCCGGGCGCCGATCAGCGGTTTCGTTTCCGAGAAGGTTGCCGACGTTGGCGAATACATTTCACCCAGCGTGCCTAACTCAAAGATAGCGACGATCGTTCGCACCTCAACGCTGCGGATGAAGATCGACATTCCGGAGGCGTCCGTCGGCAAGGTCGCGACCGGCCAGGGAATTTCGCTTCAGACGAGCACGTATCCTGACCGCAGCTTCGCCGGCACGATCGTAAGGATCGCACCGGGCCTGAATACGACGGCGCGAACGCTGACAGTCGAAGCCGAAGTTCAGAACGTCGACGGCCTACTCAAACCTGGCCAGTTCGCGACTGTCCGCATCACCCAATCGAAGCCCGAACCGGCGGTTGTCATTCCCGCTCGTGCGGTTAAGACGGCCGGCGACATCAACTCGGTATTCGTGATCAAAGAAGGCATCGCACGTGAACAGTTCGTTCAGCTCGGACTACTCGAGGGCGACATGATCCAGGTCAAGAGCGGCCTGATCGACGGCGATCGCGTCGCCGTGACGAATATCGAGCAGCTTCGCGACGGGATCTTAGTCAGGCAGTAGGAGAGTTCAAAGTTCAAAGTTCAAGGTTCAAAGTCCTTGTTGGAGCGTTGGATGGGAAAGATCGACAGGTTTGAGGATATCGAAAGTTGGAAGCTGGCTCGCGAGACGACGAACTTAGTATACGAGGCTACGAAGGGTGAAAAATTTTGTCGAGATTTTGCGCTGGTCAATCAGATACGAAGAGCTTCGATATCGGTCCTGTCGAACATTGCCGAAGGATTTGAACGGAACGGGAATAAAGAGTTTCTCCAGTTCCTTTCGACCGCGAAGGGTTCGTGCGGAGAAGGTAGAGCACAACTTTACATCGCTCTCGACCAGAGATATTTGGACGAAGCGGAGTTTGAAAATATTCACGACAAGCTGTTGGCGACAAGCCGGCTTATCACTGGACTGATGCGCTATTTGCAACAGTCTGATTTGCGAGGTTCCAAGTTCTGACCTTGAACTTTGAACCTGAAACATTGAACTAGAACGTTATGCAGTGGTTAGCAGAAGTATGTGTTAAGCGGCCGGTATTCGCGACGATGCTCGTGATGTCTCTGGTTGTGGTCGGAGCCTATTCGTTCTTCAGCCTGGGCGTTGATCTTTTTCCGAAAGTAGACTTTCCGACGATCACGGTGATGGTCAGGAATCCGGGCTCATCGCCTCAGGAGATCGAGACCGAGATTACGGAGAAGGTCGAGGAAGCGGTAAACACGATCAGCGGGATCGACGAGCTTAGGTCTTCTTCGATCGAAGGAATGTCGCGCGTGTTCGTCCAGTTTGTGCTGGAAAAGGACGTCAACGTCGCCTCCACCGAGGTCCAGAACAAGATCCAGACGATCATTCCTAACTTACCTGTAACAGCCGATCCACCCACGGTGATGAAGCTCGATTCCGACGCGGCACCGGTTCTCCGGATCGTCGTTTCGGCTCCGACCAACATTCGGGACGTTACGGAGGTCGCGAGAAAGCAGGTCAAGGAGCGCATCGAATCGATCAGCGGTGTCGGCCAGGTAACGATCATCGGCGGCCGGCAGCGGCAGATCAATGTCTGGGTAGATCCGGACAAGATGCGGGCGTACAACGTGACGCCGTCACAGGTTTCGAACGCACTTCGTATTCAGAACCTTGAATTTCCGAGCGGCCGGCTCGACGAGGGCCAGAAAGAGACAAGTGTTCGAACCCTTGGCAAGATCAAGAAGGTTGAAGAGTTCGGAAACGTAGTTGTGGCTGACCGCGGCGGCTATCAGGTCAAGATCAATGATCTTGGATCGGTCGAGGATGGTGCCGAAGATCTCCGCTCCGAAGCTCGTCTCAACGGCCAGCCGGCTGTCACCCTCGTCGTGGCGAAACAGTCCGGCCAGAATACGGTTGCCGTAGCCCATGCTCTTAAAGAGCGTCTCGACGAGATCAATCCGACGCTTCCCGCGGGCTACGAACTTCGAATCGTTGGCGACAACTCGCGGTTTATCGAAGCATCGTTAGGCGCGATTGAAGAGCATCTCGTGCTCGGTTCGATCTTCGCGTGTATCGTCGTGTTCCTGTTTCTTTGGAATTTCCGGACGACGTTCATCGCCGCACTCGCGATCCCGACGTCGATCATCGCAACATTTGCACTCGTCTACGCGATGGGCTACACCCTCAACTCGATCACGATGCTTTCGCTGACGCTGATGGTCGGCATCGTTATCGATGACGCGATCGTGGTGCTCGAAAACATCTTCCGGTTTGTCGAAGAAAAGGGGATGGACCCATTCCAGGCGGCGATCGAGGGTACGAAAGAGATCGGCCTCGCCGTGCTCGCGACGACGCTGTCGCTGATGGCGGTGTTCGTGCCGATCGGGTTTATGCAGGGCATCGTCGGCCGCTTTATGTCGAGTTTCGGTCTGACTGCTGCCTTTGCCGTCGGTGTATCACTGCTCGTTTCATTCACGCTGACGCCGATGCTCGCGGCCCGGTTGATCAAGCGTGAGGAGCCGGAAGAGGCACACGAGGAGGCAATCTCGGGCAACGGAATGATCGAATCCGAGCCCGAGCATCATCACCAAAAGGCGAAAGAACGCGGATTCTATAAGTACATAGACGCGACTTACACGACTCTCCTGAGATTCTCGATGGGCCACCGTTGGCTGATCGTGACGCTCTGCGTACTTGTTTTCCTAAGTATCATTCC
>DAIOWA010000259.1:0-4864 GCA_036758705.1 Pyrinomonadaceae bacterium
GCGGCTCGGGCCGGGTTGCGGTTTTGCAACGCCGCCAGCCTGTGTTCGTGGTACGTTTTGAGTCTGCCGCTCATTCAGTTCAAGATCATTCGCCTTCTTTTTCGAAAGCGTCCGTGCCTTTTGATCGTCGTCTTTCGCCTCGGTTGCAGCAACAGCCTTGGCTGACCCCGCGGTTTCGTTTTTATCAGCAAGGGGCGGTGGTGGCGGAGCAACGGCCGCGGGTGCGGCGGCCGTAGGCTTAGCCGCGTCGGCTCCGTCCAACGAGTAGCCGGGCTGGTCTTTGGGAGCCGATTCTTTTCCAAGTTTCTCGTCTCCGCTGCCAACCGCCATCGAATTGCTTGCGGTGTTGGCGGCGTTCGCTGCCCTATTTGCAGCCTGAGCCATCGCGGGCTTGTTAGCACTAACCGCCGCGTTCGAGTTCGCCATCTGATCAGTTACAGCCTGACCCTGTTCGAACATCGGCCCTCGAGCCGCGGGTGCCGAGTCCAATGATTGCGAGACCGTCGCAGCTTCGCGATTCGACGACTGCAGAACCGTGAATGCGATCAGACCGCCGAATACCAGCACGAGTCCGCCCATAATATACGCGAGATTCGGCAGCAGCAACCTCCGATACCACGGTTCGATCGCCGCCGGTGAAATTGCAGGCGCGACAATGCGTTCTTCTACAGGCTCGGCCTCTGTGTTCAGTATTACCAGGCCCGACAAGATTCCGCGGCATCGGTCGCAGTCAGCGAGATGCGACATATACAACGCCCTCGTTTTCCCGGGCATCGCATTCTCAGCAAAAGCTGATAGCTCGTCGGCATCAAGATGAACCTTAAGCTTCTCGTCAGGCTTGTCACCTACGAGTACACCTCTGCCCGCTTCGCCGGTTTTGCGAAGAAGCGAGTCCATCTCCTTGTCGAATTCCAGTTCCATTTCGAAAGTTCAAAAGGGGAAAAGTGAAAACATGAAAAAGTTAGAGGTGGTGACAGCCATCGGCCTTTCCACCTTTTCGCTTTCAAACTTTTTCACTTTCCCACCCATAGGTTTTCGCTACCCAATATTAGAACGCCTCAAAACCAATAATCTTGCAGCACGGCCAACGCGATCACGGCCGCGAACATCTTCTCAAGGCTAAGACCAAGTTTCGCAGCGGTTTCCGAGAGATGCCGCTTCACTTCGGTATCACTCCAACCGTGAGTTTTTCGTAACTCTTTCTCGACCGTTTTACGAATATCGTTCTGAATTCGTACGAGTTTGCGGCTCGCCGTAGCCTCGTGATAGCCGAACGTCGCCGCGATATCCTTGAGTTTCAGGTCGTCGAAATAGTAGAGCTTTACGATCAGCCGGTCTTCGTCAGCAAGGCTCGCGATCGCGGTACTCAAGGCCCTGGTTACGTCTTCGGAAGAGCGTTTGTCCGTCAACAGATCTTCAGGGCTCGCCGTGTGATGCAGCACTTGATCGTTCCCGGTGTGGTTCGACGATTCTTCGGCAAGGTTCTCGAACTCGCGTGCCTCTTCGATCTGTACGAACTTCGCCTGTTTTCGAAACTGGTCGATCGCAAGCTGTGAACAAACGGCCCGTAGCCAGCCCGCTAAACTACCGCGGCCCGAGTAATAGGCCAGCTTACTCTTCTTATTGCCGTCCGTGTCCTGCCGCAGACCATATAGCTCCGCCCAGATCGAACCCGCCAGGTCTTCGGCATCCTCGCTATTCGCGGAGATCTTCCTGGCAGCCGACTTCACCGTCGCATCGAAATTTGATACCAGGTCTTCCCAAGCCCTTTCGTCGCCGCGTTCGCAAGCGATTATCAGGCAAAGATCATCAGCGCGAAGTTCATCGATAAACGCGCTTACCTCATGACGTTCGGCATTCGCATCATCCTTAAGCAAATATTTCCCAAGCGCCTTCTCAACTCGCAGTCGCAGATCACCTGCCGCAAGCCCGCGCGGGTCCGACGCACGCGAAAGCAGCCGCGACACGCCGTCATCTATCGCAGAACTGTGTTTTTCGGCCGCTTGGGTCATTAAGGAACGGAAGAGAAGTTTATCACTAATCAGATGTAGGCCGGAACTTTAGGGTTCGTCGTCGGTTGCCAATAACTATATAACGGCTTTCGCCGAATGATTCGGTCAAAAATCCGTATTTTCACGATCATTTTTCTCTTGACAATCGCATATGCCGTCGATTATTCTCTCTAAAGTGCTTGAAAGCGAATGATTGACGATATTGACAAACAGATAGTGAACATCGTTCAGCAAGACGGGCGGATCTCGAATGCGGAGATCGCTCGGCAGGTTGGGCTGGCGGCTTCGGCGGTGCTTGAGCGTATTCGGAAGCTTGAAGACCGGGGTGTCATTCAAGGATATTTCGCTTCTATCGATCCGAAGGAGGTCGGGTTTGGCCTGATCGCTTTTGTGTTCGTGCGAACTAACGAATGCGGCGACGGGACCGACGAGTTGCTCGCTCAGATACCTGAGGTCCTCGAGGTTCACGACGTGGCCGGCGAAGATTCCTATCTGCTGAAGGTTCGAGCAACAGATCCGGAAGATCTGGCTCGCTTACTTCGCGAAAAGCTTAAGGCGATTCCGACGGTAGTCACGACACGGACGACCGTGGTGCTGCAGACGATCAAGGAAACTACGGCGTTGCCGCTCGACCGATGCGTGCCGGTTGAGAAAGTGAAGCGGAAAGTGAAATAGGAACAAGGAAGGTTGGAGAAATGACTGAGGCAATCACAAACCGGAAGAACCTGATCGTGCTGATCGCGGCGTTCTTTGCTGTGTATGTAATTTGGGGTTCTACGTATCTGGCGATCAGGTACTCGATCGAGACGCTTCCGCCTTTCCTTATGGCCGGGACGCGATTTGCCGTTGCGGGTACCATTCTCTTCTTCTCCGCGCGGTTCACCAAGGACTATGAACGGCCGACCTTTGAGCATTGGAAGACGGCTGCGATCGTTGGCATATTTTTGCTGCTCGGGGGTAACGGAGCCGTCGTGATCGCTTCGAAATATATACCCTCCAGCATGGCCGCTCTTCTGGTTGCGACTGAGCCGTTGTTTGTAGTTATGCTTAGCTGGCTGTGGCTTGGCAACGCGCGGCCAAACTGGAAGGTTGCGGCAGGATTGCTGATCGGGTTTCTGGGTGTATATCTATTGATCGCCGGAAAAAGTTCGACTGGCGGGACGACCGGGTATACCGAATGGTTCGGTTACGCAGCCATGATCTTCGGAGCACTCTCATGGGCAGTCGGTTCGATCTACGGATTGAAAGGCTCAACTCCGAGATCGTCGTTGCTTACATCCGGAATGCAGATGCTCGCGGGCAGCGTTTCGCTTTTCATCGTCGGATTGATACGCGGCGAACATATGACGTTCGACGCGGCGGCGGTTTCGTCGAACTCGATCTTTGCCCTGTTCTATCTGATCGTCTTCGGTTCGCTGATGGGATTTACGGCTTATAGCTGGCTGCTGAAAAACGCTCAGCCTGCGATGGTTGCGACGTATGCCTACGTGAACCCGGTGATCGCCGTCATTCTCGGTTGGAGCATTGCGGGCGAATCGCTGACTGCGCAGATGCTGATCGGCGCGTTTGTTATCGTCGCGTCGGTGGTCTTGATCACTGCGAATAAGTCGGAGAAGTCTGACGACGATATTGCGATTCATGGTTCGCAGACGCCATCACATAATCGGCCGAGTTATTCGACCTCGTCATAAAACAGTCTTCATAACGGGCGAGGGATTTCCCTCGTCACGCCATCATCGGGTAAAGTGTCTCTTATTTTCATCTGACACTTTACCCGACCTCCATTTATGCAAGCTCAAACGACGCGCAGCATTTCGATCGACGACATCCGTTCACAGTTTCCGGCTCTCTTCCGCATTCACAACGGCCATCCGGTCGCGTACTTCGACGGTCCCGGCGGTACGCAAGTTCCGCGCGTCGTGGTCGAGGCAATGAATGATTACCTCTTCCATCACAACGCGAATACGCATTGGGGATATCCGACGAGCGACGAGACGGACGCCCTGATCGACGATGCAAGGCAGACTTTCGCCGACTTTTTCAACTGTCACGTCGACGAGGTTGTCTTCGGTCAGAATATGACGTCGCTGACGTTTCATCTCGCACGTGCGTTGGGCCGGCGGTTCGTTGAGGGCGACGAGATCGTCGTTACGGAACTCGACCATCACGGCAACGTCGATACGTGGCGGGCTTTGGAGAAAGACCGAGGCGTTGTGATCCGCGTGCTGCCGATGGATATCGAATCGGGCGAGCTGTTTCTGGATGAACTCCCCGGGTTGATCAATGACCGCACACGACTATTGGCGATCGGTGCCGCGTCGAACGCGCTTGGAACTATTACCGATGTCGCGGCCGCCTGCACGATCGCACGGGATGCGGGTGTGACGAGCTTCGTCGATGCCGTGCATTTTGCTCCCCATTCGCTCATCGATGTGAAGGCGATCGGCTGCGACTTCCTTGCATGCTCAGCCTACAAGTTTTACGGGCCACATATCGGGATCCTGTATGGACGAAGCGAATTGCTCGCGTCGATCGATTTTCCAAAGCTTCGTCCTGCACCTGACAATGCACCGGACCGCGTCGAGACCGGTACGCAAAGTCACGAGTCTATTGTCGGGGCGGCCGCCGCGGTAAATTTCATCGCATCGCTTGGTGAAGGTGATACTCGACGACAACAAATTGCATCCGCATTTGATGCGATGCATGCACGCGATAGTGAGCTCGCTCTCGAACTTTGGGATGGATTATCAAAGATCGAACGGGTCAAGCTTTACGGCCCGTCGCCCGGTCGACCGCGAACTTCCCTCGTGTCGTTCACGGTCGGCGATCTCCCGTCTGCATCGGTCAGCAAG
>DAIOWA010000260.1:0-4850 GCA_036758705.1 Pyrinomonadaceae bacterium
GATCGAGTTTCTCCTCGCTCGCCTTTTTCCAAGGAAGGTCGAGGATGTATTCGAGATACGTTCGGATAACGTGAAAGTCCGGCGCCGATTGCGGCAGAGCTTCCATCCGCTTCAATTCGCGTTCCGCTTCCTTACGAACATCGTCGGGAAGATCGGCGGTTTCTAGCCGCTCGCGCAATTGCGAAGCCTCGGCACGCTCGCCTGATTCGTCTTCGCCAAGCTCCTTCTGGATCGCCTTCATCTGCTGACGAAGCACATAGTCTCGCTGAGACTTGTCCATCTCCGTCTGTGCTTCGGTGGCGATCTTCGAGCGGATCTGCATGATCTCAAGCTCGCGTGAAAGTGCGGCGTGCGTGAGCGTCAGCAGTCCGTCGACGGTACTCGACTCGAGCATCTTCTGCTCGGTCTCGACCCCAAGGTCGAGCACGCTTGCAAGAAAGTACGCGATCTGCACCGGGTCGGTCTGCGTCATCACCGCCATCCGTATTTCGGGCGGCACGTTTGGAAGCAACGCGAGGGCCTGCTGGATAAGATTCTGGATATTGCGCTTGAGCGCCTCGATCTCTTCTTCATCGACGCGTCGAAGCTCGGGCAGCACCTGGATCTTCGCCTTTATGTACGGCTGTTCCTCGATCCATTCGACCACCTCGAAACGGTCCATGCCCTGGACGATAAGCTGCATGATGCCGTCGTTGCGCATCATCCGCTTGATGTTGACGATCGTCCCGATCTTATAAAGATCGTCGAACTTCGCTTCGTCGCCCGTCACGTCCTGTGTCTTCGTAGTGATGCACCCGATGATCTTGTCTTCCGTACTCAGCGCGGATTCGACGGCGCGCACCGATCGATCCTTCCCGACCGCAAGCGGCACGACCGTCTCGGGAAACAGCGTCGTATTCTGCAGCGGAAGTATCGCGATCTCGAACGGTCCGGGAAACGGCGGTTCTTCTTGTTTCGTTTGATCTTGTACTTGTTCCTTTTGTTCTTCGTCAGCCATAATAGCTACCCTTCATTAGATGCTTGCTCTAGCGATCCTGATGGAGCGAGAAAGTGCTGTTTTCATTTTCTTCTTTTTTCCTTTTTTATTTTCTTCTTTCGTGGAGAAATTACTTTATCCACGAAAGAAGAAAATAAGAAACCCAGAAAAGAACCCAATTCTCTATGCGGCCTTCCTCAGATGAATGATCAGCAGGCCGTTTTCAAAGTTATGTTCGACGCTCGCGCCCTCGATGGATGCCGGGAAGTTCAGGGTCTTCTCAAACCGGCTGTATGTGATCTCCATCTGATGATACGAGGTTCCGACGGCGCACGACTTGTCCTTCCGGCACCCCGATATGCTGAGCGTCTTCCCTTGAATGTCGATCTCAACATCCTCAGCCGAAACACCGGCCAATTCTACCTTCACGAGCCACCCGTCCGCGGTCTGATAAACATCAGCTGCCGGGTACCAAAGCCGCCCCGACTGAACATTCTTCGACGAGCCAACAAATTGAAAGTAGCGGTTTAGTGATTTAGCCATCTATTACTTCTTACCCCAAAATCCGGCGCCGCTGGAGATCTCTTCGAGGGCCTCGGCGATCTCGCGTTGGTCTTCGATCTCGAGGGCGATGTCAGCCATTGAGATGATCCCTGCTAATTCGCCCGATTCGGTCACGACCGGAATGCGGCGGATCTGTTTATCACCCATCAGACGGATCGCCTCGAAGACGAAATCGTCCGCACCGACGGAGAATATCTCGGAGGTCATCGCCTCTGATACAGGCGTGGACGGATCCTTACCTTCCGCGACCGCACGAACGACGATGTCGCGATCGGTAACAATGCCGACCAGCTTACCGTCGTCCACCACCGGAGCGGCTCCCATATCGCCTTCACGCATCATCGTCCCGACGTCCCGAAGCGACATCTCGGGCGACGCCGTACGGACGTCACGCGTCATTATCTCGCTGCAACGCAGCCGCGCTCGTGCTTCTCCCTGTGATTCCGCCATACCTTTATTTTCTGCGAGTTAGCCTTAGAAAGCAAGGAATTTGGATTTGCCAACCCCCGTTGGAATCGCAAAACTAGATAAATGGATCGAAACGTGTGTCAGTAGCCCGCACGTTAGTAAGGGCGCCGCTAGTTATTTGGAGTGATTAGATTTCACAAGCTCGGTTTTGCTGCGTGGTATAGCTTAGAACGACCGGTGGTAATAGGCGCCCTTACTGACGTGCGGGCTACGGACAACTGGCCGCTTAGATTTAATGGGAAAGCACAGAGAAAACAAACGAAAGCCCGTGCGAACGGGCGAGACGATAACGGTTGGCAAAGCTGAATCGGTTTCGCCCGGCCGCGGAGCGACAGTGAAGCTGAAAGACGGCACTGAACTCGCTCTCTACAACATCGGCGGGACATTTCACGCGATTGAGAATTTCTGCCCGCACAAAGGCTATCCCCTGGCCGATTCACGACTCTACGGCGGCATCGTCCAATGTGACTGGCACGGCTGGCGATTCGACGTTCGCTCGGGCGAGTGCTTCACCGATAAGAAATGCTCGATCGAGAGTTACGAAGTTAAGATCGAGGATGGTTGGATCAAAATCACCGTTTAAATACAGGAGCGGGGGCAAGCCGCCCTTCCGGAACTGACAAATGCTATCTGGTTCCCATCTAATTACCGGGTCGATAGAACTAGCCTCAGTCTGGAAGGCGGGCTTGCCCCCGCTGCTTGATCAAAACCTCACGGTTACATTCTGGCCATCAAGGATGAGATTCGTCGCTGATACCGAACGCAGATTCCGTCCGCTATAGGTAATCTGGATCTCACCGCTGGCGTTTGCGTTGCCTGATGCATCGACAGCGATCCGCAAGGTCGTCTCGTCCGCGAATATCAGCTTGCCGCTGAACGGCGTAGATCCGCCGAAACGATTCAGAGCAACGGTCGCGTCGCCGGTCGTATTGACTCGCACATTAACACCGATCAGGATCGACGAATTCCTGCCTTCGATCTGCATCGATCCGGGACCAAATGCCGAGAGGTTGAACGTTTTTCCGGTTATCGGCTCCGGGGCGTCCGAACCCGGCACGACGACGATCTCAATATTCTGGTCCTGATTGCCGCGAAGAGTTACCGGTACGCCGGTTTCAGATCTGAATCGCAGTTCGCCGTTCGAGCGGATCTCGGCGCGCAGTTCGTATGTCCGCTGGCGGTTAATGTTACGCATCTCGTAGGGCAGTTCGAACGAGATCGGCACTTGTCGAGTGCCAGTATTCACGGTTGTTTCAGCGACCGGCGTTCCCTCCGGCGTCGCCGTGTCAAGCAGTTTCACCGTCACTTCGGAGTTCGGCGTCAATGCGATACGCTGCCGATAGGTTACGGTTCCGCGGACTACATTGTCGCGTTGTCCGCCGCCCGGAAAACCGCCACCCCCAACGGGAACAAGATTGATCTCGACGCTCCGCGGATTGCCCTGGGTGATCACCGGAAGGCTTGTGTCCGTTGTGAACAGCAGTCTTTCGCCATCACGGATCTCGGCCCTGACGGCGTATCGATTACGCTCCTGGATCTTCGTCCGGTCGTATGCAAGATCGAACGGTATCGGCCCCTGCTTACCTGCTGTCGGAACACGCTGCTCAGCGATAACCGGAGCGGACGCGTCAGCACGCGAGACATCAAGAATTCGCACGGTCAGCGTAGCATTCGGCGGCAGCGCACTTCGCTGACGATACGTGACGGTTCCCGAAACGACGTTATCCATCGTCCCGATGCCGCCACTGTCTTGGCATTCGCGGACCGTATCGACGTCCTTAGGAGCTACGATCGGCGAGAGATTGTAGGTGACCATGCTCTTCTGCGAAGGACAGCAAAGTGCGTCGTCCGAAGAGTAGCGATTGAATTCTGAGCTCAGCTCTGTCGCCGATTGGAGATAGTAAACGCTGAGCGAGCCATCTGATCGCGCCATCATCGGCTCGGGAGAAAGCGTGCCAATGAATCGGTCGCGAACAAACACGAACGCGTTGTATTGGTTTGGCCGGCACATACCATCTGCGCTTGCCATCGCCATGATCACAACGGTTCCGCTAAAGCTTTGGGTTGCGCCGTAGAGCGACCAACCCGCCCGCGTTACCGCACGCTCCGCGATCGTTTCCGGATTGCGGATCTGCTGACGGCAAATGCCCTCGATCGGCGCCAGCGTTCGCGGCGCCTGCGGTATCGCTCCATTCGCACGGTTCCAGTTATTCAACGGCCTGTCCAGCCATGAGGTCTGGCCGAATGCCGCCGCTGACATCAATAGAGTAATGACAACCAATGCTAAACTTCGAAGTTTCATTTTCTCCTCCCAAATTCACCTGAATCGTTTTGATCTATTAGTTGGGGAAAGCTGCCGACATAAGAAAGATTCTTCTGTGCCGTCAGAAAGAATTGGCAATCATGCCCGATTGACGCAAATGATCGCCTCAATTATTTGACCAGCCCGTTTGCTTTCCTGATCACGTTCTCCACGGTAAACCCGTAATCCATAAACACGTCCTCAGCTGGTGCGGAGGCACCGAACTTGTCGACAGTTAACGTGTCGCCGGCGTCGCCGACGTACTTGCTCCAGCCGAGAGAAACACCGGCTTCGATGGCCAGGCGGGCGGTTACGGATTTGGGGAGGACGGATTCTTTATACTTGGCGGACTGCGCGTCGAAGAACTCCCAACAAGGCATCGAGACCACGCGCGTCGGAGTTCCGGCGGCGTTGAGCCTTTCGCGAGCTTCCATCGCGAGGCCGACCTCCGAGCCGGTGGCAATGATGATGAGCTTTGGTTCCGCTTTCTTACCTTGTTTATCCGCGCCTTCGGCAAGGATGTAGGCTCCCTTGTGCAGG
>DAIOWA010000261.1:0-4801 GCA_036758705.1 Pyrinomonadaceae bacterium
AGTGACAAGTGGGTAGTGGATAGTGTCTTCGCGGGGCCAGTCCGAATGTGGTCTTCTGTTAACTTCTGTAAATAAATGTAAACCACGTATTTTCGGCACCTTTTTCGCGTAGAATCATATGGATATGAGCAAGGTGCTGATCATTGACGACGACGAGGAACTGTGTGAGCTGGTCTCCGAGTATCTTGGCGTCGAGGGGTTTGAGACGGCGGTCGTCAACGACGGAGCTAGCGGGCTTGAGGAAGCTCGGTCCGGGAAGTACGATATGGCAATCCTGGACGTGATGCTGCCTAAGATGAATGGTTTCGAGGTGTTGAAAAATCTTCGTATCGACTCAACACTGCCGGTCCTGATGCTTACGGCCCGCGGCGACGATATGGAGCGAATCGTCGGGCTCGAGACTGGAGCTGATGATTATCTCCCGAAGCCGTTCAATCCACGCGAACTTGTCGCTCGACTTCGCGCGATAATGCGGCGAGTTAAGGGCGACCCCGCCGAGAATGGATCGGACAAGATACAGGTCGAGGACATCGAGCTTTCCGAATCTTCAAGATCGGCGAAATTGAATGGCGAGGAAGTTGTGCTAACTTCCGTCGAGTTCGACCTTCTGAAGCATTTACTTTTGGAGGCCGGAAAGATCATCAAGAAAGAAGACCTCAGCGTCCGCGTTTTGGACCGCGAGCTTTCGCCGTTTGACCGCAGCCTGGATATGCACATTTCTAACCTTCGCAAGAAACTCGGACTCCGCGAGGACGGCAGCGACAGGATCAAGACCGTCAGATCCGTGGGCTATATTTACACCGTCGTATGAATCTTTTTGTAAAGATCTTTCTCTGGTTTTTGGCTGCGCTCGCGTTGATGGTCGCGGTCGTGGTGTTTCTTAATTGGACGGTCCAGACCGAGCCGGTCGTCAGCCGCTGGCGCGTCTCGGTTACAAATCATACGAATATATATGCCCAAACTGCAGCACAGATATATGCGTCCGAGGGCGAGGCGGGCCTCGGCGAGTTCCTTGAGAGGATCCGCAAGCCTGAGAACATCGGCGAGGTAGACCTGATCGGCGAGAACGGCAAGGTATGGATGTCAGAGGGTGTAGCTGCGGAGAATTACAAGGACCTTGTCGCAAGAGCCCTCGCCAGTAATACGGTCGAGATCGAAAGCATTCCCGAAGCGGCCACGTCAGTTTCCGCGACTAAGTTTCGGCTTACGAACGGTGAGCGATATGTCCTGATCGTACGTTGGGAGCGTCCAAGATTCACGCCGTTTTTTGGCGATTCGCCGCTTCGGTACGTACGATATGCCGGCCTCTTATTTACTGCTTTGATACTGTGCTGGCTGCTGGCTAAATATCTCGCTTCGCCGATCGGGAAGCTGCGAAAGGCGACGCAGCGATTCGCGGACGGCGATCTTTCGACACGGGTTGCGGACAAACTGGGAAGGCGACGCGACGAACTAGCATCGCTCGCCAAGGATTTCGATGTGATGGCCGAGCGGATCGAAGGGCTTGTCACCTCCCAGCAGCGTTTGTCGCGTGACGTTTCGCACGAGCTTCGTTCGCCGCTCGCACGAATGAGCGTCGCACTCGAGATCGCAAAGCAGAAGTCGAACGGCGATACTTCTACTGTTTTCCAGCGGATCGAAAGCGAATCGCAGCGGCTTAACGATATGATCTCGCGGCTGCTCACGCTTTCGAAACTCGAAAGTGGGTCGAAGGATTTCGACCGCCGCGAGCTAAACCTAAAGTCGCTTGTCGAGCAGGTCGCGGCCGACGCGGATTTTGAGGCTAACGCTAAGAACAGGTCGGTGAAGGTGACTAGGGCTGATGAGTGTCGAGTGGTTGGGAGCGACAGTCTGATCCGCAGTGCGGTCGAGAACGTGCTCAGAAACGCGATCCGATATACGAAAGAGGGAACTGCCGTTGAAGTTTCGCTCGCAAATACGAACGGGAAAGCGACGGTGCGGATCGTCGACCAGGGCGAAGGCGTTCCGGAGGCTGAGCTAGCGAATCTTTTCAGGCCATTCTATCGAGTCGGCGAAGCTCGCGACCGCGGATCGGGCGGCACCGGCCTGGGCCTTGCGATCGCCCAACAAGCCATCACTGCCCACGACGGAAAGATCACAGCAACAAACGAGGGCGACGGATTGGCCGTCGAGATCGTTCTCGACAGCGCAAAGGTCAACGGAAAAGCCTAAACTTCGCGGCCGCGTCGGGCGGCTGCGAATGAGCGGATCCCGAGCAATACAAACGCGAGACAGACGACCGCCATCGATGCTTGCGCGATCACGGCCGGTGACGCGGTCAGTTCGCTAAGCTTGGAGATCAGGCGTCCGGCGGTTGCGATAAATCCGAGCAACGCGACGACGAGAGCAGCGTGCATCAGATGTTTACGCAGCCCTTCTTTCGCCTGCGCTACGAAACCAAGACCCGCCAGCACAATGCCGAAGAATGCCGGGATCAGCGCGGTGATACTAGCCTTGGCGTCCATCACGCCGATCACATATCCGACCGCTCCGATAATGACCAGAAGAATTCCGCAGAGAATTGATGTTGTTGGCATACTGTCAATTTACCAAAATTCCATCGTGACGATAAAACGCGTCGCGGTTCTACTGCCATACTTTGGAGTTATGAATTCTAATAACTTCGCTGCCCTCGCGGCGTCGATCGGTTTGAGCCTGGTGTGGTACTGGCGAGCCAGCGTGATATTTTGCTCGGTTGCGGCGATCGCGCCGAGCCAATAGAGCGACTCGGCGGATTTTGGGTCGATCTTCAACGCTCGCAGATATGTGGCCTTCGCATCGGGAAACTTTCGCTGCATTCGATACGCGTCAGCTAGATATACAACCGGCTGCACTGATCTCGGATCCAAGTTGGCAGCCGTTTCGTACGGTGCGACGGCATCCGCATAATTCGCATCATTATAGTAAGCCGCACCTAGTCCGAGTTGAGCTCCGGCGTTATTCGGTTCGAGGGCGATCGCGATCTTGTACTGCATTGCCGCTTCTTTGTACTTCCGCTGCCGCAACAGGTGATCGCCGATCCGCTGTTGAGCGTGCGAATCTTTCGGGTCCAGATCCGCGACCTTCTCGTAATACTGGACCGCTTCATCCTCCGCCTTGGTTCGGTCGAGAAGACGGGCGAGTTCGTTGTACGCTGCTTTGTACTTTGGGTCGATCTCGACGGCTCGTCGAAACTGGGCAATGGCTGCAGGATATTTGTTCGCGTTGCGATGGGCGAGTCCACGTTCGTAAAAGATGACGGCGTTGTCAGGTTCGAGCTTTTCGGCGGCCGCGAAAGCTGCGATGGCTCCCGCATAATTACCCGAAAGTTCCAGGGCGGTTCCGAGCTGAATCTGAGCCTTTGCATATCGCGGTCTTTGACGAATCGCTTCACCGAACGCCGTCGTGGCAGCAACATATTTCTTCTGCCTGAATAACGCGAGACCGAGGTTGAAATATCCCTCAGGTACTTCGCTATTCAATCGGTTGGCCGCTCGAAACGTCTGCTCGGCCTGAGCGAACCGGCCCGTTCGAAACTCTTCAAGCCCACGATCGAAGACCGACTGCCAGTCCTGCGCGACTGCGGCCGATGCCGAACAAAAGATGAAAAATATCGAGAGTATTGAAAGTCTCAGGCTCAAAGACATATGAATGAATTGGCTATTCGGATAGGATGAACCAGAGATATCTTACAATGGCCGAGCGGGAATTCGATAGTTAGGTTCGCAGATCCGCGATCATCGATTCAATGTCCGATCTGACGCGATCCATAACTTGTGCATATTGATCGTCGCCGGATGTCTCGCCAACTATCGCCTTCGGAAAGATCGGTTCGCCGATCTTGATCTTCACCTTGGCCGGGCGTATCTTCCATGACTTTCGGGCCCAGACGTTTTGCAGGCCGTCGAGAGCTACGGGAACGATCGGGAGGACGAGTTCGGTCGCAAGGATGGCGGCACCTTTCTTGAACTCATGAAGCTTGCCGTCAAACGCTCGCTCGCCCTCGGGATAAATGTTGAGCACCATTCCTTTTTTCAGGCCGATGGCACCGGCCTTCATCGCCTTCATCAGTTGGGTGTCCTGGTCGATCGGAACCACTCGGAGCATTCGTGAAACAAATCGCATTATCCGGGTTTGAAAGAACATACTCGCACCGACGTGAAAGATGCGTCGAAAGATCGAATACGGATAGTTGGACGTGAGTACGAACGGATCGAGAAAGCTTTGATGATTCGGACAAATGAGAAATGTCGGAGCGGCGTTCGCAGCTTTCGTTAGGTTCTCGACACCGCTCACCTCAAGCCGCATAAAGCCACGGCAGAAAAGGTTAAAGACGCGATAGACGACAAACGCGAATGCGACAAACCAAGGACGTTCCCGAAGGGCCGCCCGAACTTCAGGCATGTCGTCGTCAGCCTCTCGTACGATCTTGCCCCAGTTGAGATCAGCCGAGATCGTCGTTTCCGTTGTGTCGCCAATATTGCTGCCAACAGCGGTCGACCCAAGCAGATCGATGACGTTTCGAACGGTAAGAGCGGCCGCAACCTGGTCAGCGGTAAACTCTGTTTCAAAGGCTTGTTCGAGCCCCGCGAAAAACTCGGCCCGCGAGAGTGAATCCAGGCCAAGGTCGATCTCGAGATTCATGTCGGGATGAATGATCTCGACATCCTTCGACTGCGACCGGATCGATGCGGCTACCGTTCGGCCAAGGGCCATTTCCATCAGGTCGGTATCCGCCGGCAGCAGTTTCCAATCTTTCTTTTCCGGCAGGCCGCCGCTCCCGATCTCGCCCCTCTCTATC
>DAIOWA010000262.1:0-4800 GCA_036758705.1 Pyrinomonadaceae bacterium
CAGGCGGACGGCATACACCCCAACGCCGAGGGAACGCGAATGATGACCGACAATATCTATTCGGCTTTGAAGCCATTGCTCACAAAGGAGTGAACATGAAAGTTGTATTTTTTGCAGCCGCTTTGATTTTTTCGGCTGTGACCGGGATCGTCGACGCTCAGTCGCCGACCCCGACGGCAACGCCGATCGCTAGTCCGATCGCGTCCCCAACGCCTGAGATTGGCACGTGGATCAGTTCAGGACCCGATTGGAAACTTCCGACCGGGCCGAGACCGGCCCTCGATCTGTCGAAGGCTCAGACGCAAGATACTTACACTCGCCCCGACGTAAAGACTCGATTCAAACGGTATCTGAACGGTATGGTCGGTCCGATCGCATTGGCCAAGCAAGTCGCGGGAGCGGGGATCGGGACGTGGCGAAACTCTCCGGAAGAATGGGGCGGTCAGTGGGAAGGGTTCGGGAAGCGGCTCGCTTCTGGGTTTGGAAAGAACCTCATTAAACAGACGACAACCTATGGGCTGGATGAAGCGTTGAAACTCGACAGCCATTACTATCGGAGCACGAAAAAGGATGCTGGCTCGAAGATCAGGAACGCAGTGCTCTCGCCAGTGACGGCTCGAAACACAAGCGGGAAAAGAGTGATCGGAGTGCCAAAGATCGTCGGCACATATACCGCGAGCATCATCGCCGCCGAGACTTGGTATCCCGATCGCTACAACTGGAAGGACGGTGTTAAAAGCGGAACGATCTCATTCGGCATCAACGCGGCGTATAACCTTTTCAAGGAATTTGTTTGGAAGAAGTAAGAGTGACGCCTTTAGGCGTTAAGTTCTTGGCCGACAGGTTCCGTTGAATTGAAGAAAAGCCTTAAGTAACCTAAGAAAACGCCTAAAGGCGTCACTCTTACGATGAATGTAACTCACCTCGAATGTGCTTTGTGCGGAAAGGAGCATGAAGCACGAACCCTTCAAAACCTTTGCCGTGAGTGCGGAAAGCCGCTGCTTGTTCGCTACGATCTCGAATCGGCATCGCAGACATTGAAGCCATCGAGGCTCGCCGATCGTGAATCGAGCCTGTGGAGATATCGCGAAGTGCTGCCCGTTGAGGATTGGACGAACGTCGTCTCGTTCGGCGAAGGCTGGACGCCGCTTTTGAGTTCCGCCAGACTTGCCGAAAAGCTGCCGGTGCGGCTCGATCTATACATCAAGGACGAGGGCCAGAATCCGACACAGAGTTTCAAGGCTCGTGGGATGACTGCTGCGATCTCGATGGCGAAGGAGTTCGGTGTGCGGAAGGTCGCGGTTCCGTCGGCCGGGAATGCGGCGGGTGCAATGGCCGCGTACGCGGCACGGGCGGGGATGGAGGCTCACATCTTCATGCCGTCGGATACGCCGAAAGCGAACATCATCGAATGCGAGCAGACCGGAGCGAAAGTCACGCTGATCGACGGGCTGATCACCGATTGCGGCAAGATCGTCGCTGAGCGTAAGGAGGCCGAGGGCTGGTTTGATGTTTCGACGCTCAAGGAGCCGTATCGAGTCGAAGGCAAAAAGACGATGGGCTATGAACTCGCTGAACAGCTCAACTGGGAGCTGCCCGATGTCATCCTCTATCCGACCGGCGGCGGCACGGGCCTGATCGGGATGTGGAAGGCGTTCGACGAGATGGAGCATATGGGCTGGATCGGTTCAAAGCGGCCGAAGATGGTGTCGGTGCAGTCGTCGACTTGTGCACCTATCGTGAGGGCGTTTGAGAACGGCGAGCGGTTTGCTGATGAGTTCGAGAATGCAGCGACCATTGCGTCAGGGTTGCGAGTCCCGAAAGCTATCGGCGACTTTCTCATTCTCGACGCGATCAGAGCGTCTGGCGGCACCGCGATCGCGGTCGATGACGCGGAATTGGTTGCGGCGGTCGGCGAGATCGGTGCGACCGAGGGCGTGTTTGCAGCGCCGGAAGGAGCTGCTTGTATGCCTGCTCTCCGAAGGCTGATCGACGATGGATTTGTCGAAGGTGGTGAGAGCGTTGTCTTATTCAATACCGGAGCAGGGGTTAAATACCTCGATTGTTTTTCCTAAATCCTTGGATTTGATAGAATTTACATCGTTGTAATCTGTCCGAAACGCGGTTGGAGAGCGACGTGAATTATGTTTAGTGACAATTTCAGACGGGGCGAAGGGAAGACGAAGGGAATGGCTGGGTCGAAGGCCGTTTCGAAGATGGCGGATATCGGCTGGAAGGCGTTTCAGGCGGTGAATTCGATCGTGCCCGAAGGCGAATCGATACAGCCGCAATGGGCCGCCGAGCCGCTTCTCAAATCATACGAGCGCACAGCTCCGCCGCTTGGATTTCCGCGCGAGACAGATTCACTTTGCCCGGCCTGCGTTAAGTCCGTTCGCAACGGTGTTATCTCAGGCGATATTCCACTCGACATTTTGATGAACTCGCATCCGGGCGAGGTCAAGGCTCAGATCGTCGAGGAAGACGGTCAGGTGCTGATGCGGAAAACTTGTCCGACGCACGGCGAGTTTGAAGATGTGCTCGCGACCGACGCACGCTTTCTCGAACGTATCGAGGGTCTCTTTTTCGGACGCGATTTCAAATCGGCTGAAGACGATCACGTTCACCATCACGGCACCTCGGATATCAAGTTTGGACGCGGGGCTGTACTCACGGTTGACCTGACCAACCGCTGCAACATGATGTGCAATCCGTGCTTCATGGACGCGAACCAGGTCGGGTACGTGCACGAACCGACGTTCGAAGACATCAAGGCCATTCTCGATCGAGCAGTTTCATTCAAGCCCCGGCGACAGATCATCATCCTTTTCTCCGGCGGCGAGCCGACGCTTTCACCGTTTTTTCTCGATGCTGTTGCTTACGCGAAAAAGATCGGATTCTACCGCATTCTCGCCGCGACTAACGGCATCCGTTACGCCGAAGACATCGAGTTTGCGAAAGCCGCGAAAGAAGCGGGCCAGCATGGCGTTTATCTCCAGTTCGACGGTACGAACGAAGAGGACAACAAGCATCGCGGCGTAGGAAATTTGTTCGACGTAAAGCTTAAGTCGATCGAAAATCTTGCCGAGGTCGGCATCAAGGTCACTCTCGTGACGACGATCGTGAATTCGTGGAACAACCAGGGAATCGGTTCGATCGTTAAGTTCGCGGCAGAAAATATCGACAAGGTTCAGACGATAGCGTTTCAGCCCGTTTCGTTCACAGGCCGTGATGAGGATATTTCCGATAAGGACCGAATCGCACAGCGATACACACTCGCGGGAATGACCCACGACCTGAAGGATCAGCTCGATGGGGTTATTCAGCCGATGCGTGATTGGTTCCCGCTTTCGTCATACTCCGCATTCACATCGGTGATGGATATGCTTCAGGGAGCAGATGCTCCGTGGGGCTGGTCTTCGTGCAACTGTCATCCGAACTGCGGGATCTTCACGCTGATGGTCGTTAATAAGAAGACGAATGAAATTAAGTCGCTCTTCGAGTTTTTCAACTACGAGCAGTTCATGCAGGACGTCGCGAAGATCACCGACACTGCTCGGGGCAAGAAACTGACGATGGCCCAGCTCGGACTCGCGATCATGCGTAACTACGACGCTTCGCGTGCGCCGGAAGGATTTCCCATTTCGCAGATCGTCAATCTCTTTAAGCCGTCATCAACGACCTCGAACAGCGACCGAAACGATCGCATGCAGGTCGAGAAGAAGGAAGAAGACGTCTGGCGTGTGCTTTGCGTTGAGGGGATGTGGTTCCAGGACCTGTTTACGTACGACTTCCGCCGCACCGAGATGTGCGTGATCCCGTACGGGACGCAGGAAGGCGAGATCTCGTTTTGTGCTTACAACACGGGTGTCGGCTGGCGGCAGGTCATCGAAGAGATGCACAAGACCGCGTCGCTGTCCGAATGGTACAACGACCACGGCCGACACGCGGTTTATGCTAAGGGCAAGAACGTTCCCGGTATCGCCAAGACGCGTTCGCTGTCGCTTCCGGTGATCGCGAAAGTGCTTGAACAAGACATCGACAAGCCGGTGGCAACGCCGTATTTGGTCGAAGAGAACGAGACGGTCGGCATTTAGTTTCTCACCAGTATCGAGTTATGAGTTTCGAGTTTCCAGTTTTCGTCGGCTGGAAACTCGAAACTGTTTATTGGCACCGCTTGAGCAATGCCCTTACGCGAGCAATGCCGCAATTTCCTTGAGTTGGTTCGCGAGATCGCCGCTGATGTGAACTCGAAGTGCCCGACGTCCCCGATCCAGCAGCACCTGAAAATCGCCTCTAGCCTGGGCGGCTTTCACGACTCCAAATGTGTATTTCTGTCCCGGAACAGTGAGATCGATCGCATCGTCTGAGGTGACCTGCAGGAATACCCCATTATTGGCGCCGCCTTTGTAGGCTTGGCCGGTCGAGTGAAGAAACCGAGGGCCGAAGCCGAGGCAGGTGGCGGCGAGTTCCTTGTTGAGAATCTTTTCGCGAATGGATTGAAGCGAGGCTTCGTTAGCGTCGTCCATCTCGATATATCCGAGCAGGGCGAAATAGTCGTTCGCGGCGATTCGCGATAGGTGTGCCTTGAGATAGCCGGCGATCGTTTTTTCAGTAGCGAGTTCGTTCAATTCGGCAGCATTCGCTTCGTTGCTGAATAGGCTGATGCCGTCGGCTTCGAAGAACGGTTCCTCGGCCGGAAGCGCGCCGGTTTTCTCGTACTCATCGGTGATCTTGCGGGCTTCGATCTTGGCGGATTCTACATCGGGTTGATTGAACGGATTGATGCCCATCACCGCACCA
>DAIOWA010000263.1:0-4793 GCA_036758705.1 Pyrinomonadaceae bacterium
CGTTCCGCTATTTCCCTGTCTTACCAGGCTTCAACTTGTAGAGCTTATCGGCGTATCGAATGCCCTTGCCCTTGTACGCATCCGGCTTGCGGAGGCGGTTCAATTCTGCGGCGACCTGACCGAGCTTCTGCTTGTCGATACCCGACAGGGTGATCGTCAGCTGATACTGGTTGATCGAGGCCTTAGTGTTCACGCGTTCGGCTTTTGCTTCAATGCCGTCCGGCAGTGCGTATTCGATCGGGTGCGAATAACCGAGAGAGAACAGGATCTTCTTGCCCTGGACATCGGCCTTGTAACCGACCCCGACAACGTCCATCTTCTTCTCGAAGCCTTCGGTCACACCGACGACAGCGTTATTAGCCAGCGCTCGGGCCAACCCGTGAAACGCAGCCTGATCGTCGTCGGCACGTTCCGCGACAAGAGTTCCTTCCTCTTGCTTGAACGTGACACCCTGCGGGATCGGCGTACTCAACGTGCCTTTCGGCCCTTTAACTTCAAGCTGCGAATTTCCGATCGAAACGGTGACGCCCGAAGGGATCGTGATCGGTTTTTTTCCTACTCGTGACATTTTAATATTTCCGATTTTCGATTTTCGATTTTCGATTTTGCGACCTCAAACCGATCGCAAATCGCAATTCGCAAATCGCAAATTAATAAACCTGCGCCAGGATTTCTCCGCCAATGTTCTCTTTACGGGCTTTCTTGCCGCTCATCAGGCCCTGCGACGTCGACACGATATTGATGCCGTATCCGCCGAGGACTCTCGGGATCTCGCCGGCCCCGACATAAACGCGGCGGCCCGGGCGTGAAACACGCGACAGGTGCGTGATCGACGATGTTCCTTTCGCATCGTAGCGAAGGAAGATGCGGATCGCATATTTGATGCCCTCGCCCTTGGTCGTGAAGTTGTTGATGTACCCTTCTTCCTTAAGGATGCGGGCCACCTCCATCTTCAGTTTGGAACCGGGAATGTCAACACGCGGATGGTTTGCCGCAATCGCATTGCGGATTCGCGTCAGCATGTCGGCTATTGGATCTGTCATTACAATTTACTCCGTTAATCTATTTCGGGTTTTGGACTTCGGATTGCGGATTTTCGTCTGGCGATATCCTTATTCCTGACTCCGGCCGAAGATTCTCAAAACCGTTCCCATACGTTGGATCGTGAATGCACCAAATCCGCATTCCCAAATCCGAAATCCCAAATCGGGATTTACCAGCTCGATTTCACAACTCCGGGGATCTGTCCCTCAAGAGCGAGCTTGCGAAGTGCAACGCGCGAAATACCGAACTTGCGAACAAAACCACGCGGTCGACCCGACTGCGAACATCGGTTGCGGACCCGAACGGGGCTGGCATCACGCGGCATCTTCTGAAGCACGACCACCGCTGCATCGACCTCTTCCGGCGTCGAATTCGGGTTATTGATGGTCTTCTTCGCAGCTGCACGGCGCTCCGTCCAGTTCGCGACAAGGCGCTTGCGGTCGTTGTTCTTAACTACTTTGCTGATCTTTGCCATATCAATTTAAAGTTCAATGTTCCAGGTTTCATGTTCAAAGTCAGGATCAAAAACATTGAACCTTGAACTTTGAACCTTGAACTACGCTCGGAACGGCATTCCCAACGCTTTCAGAAGCGAACGTGCCTGTTCGTCATTGCTCGCGGTCGTGACGATCGAGATGTTCATACCTCGCGTCTTGTCGACCTTGTTGAAATCGATCTCCGGGAAGATGAGCTGCTCGCGAACACCGAGCGTATAATTTCCACGCCCATCAAACGCCTTGCCCGAGATGCCTCGAAAGTCGCGTACACGCGGCAGAGCGACCGAGATCAGGCGATCGAGAAACTCGTACATACGGTCGCCGCGAAGCGTGACCATCGCACCGATGTTCATTCCCTCACGAAGCTTGAAAGCCGCGATCGACTTTTTAGCCTTGGTGATGACCGGCTTTTGCCCCGTGATAACACGCAGCTCTTCCGCCGCCACGTCAAGGATCTTCGCGTTCGAACTTGCTTCACCGAGGCCCATGTTGACGATCACTTTCGTGATCTTCGGCACCGCCGTCGGGTTCTTGATGTCGAATTCCTTCGCCAGAGCACCGGCGATCTCATTCTTGTATTTTTCTTTAAGTCTTGCCATTTCTGTTTGATTTCCTCGTTTGGGTCCCGGCTTTCTCTCGGATTTCAAATCTCAAATCTCAAATTTCGAATCTGAGATGCCCGAAGGCTCCGTTTCCAAACTCAAACTAATTATTCTTCAGCCTTCTCTTCCTTCTTCGGCTCTTTCTTTCCGAAAACTTCCGGCTCGGCGATCACCTTGCCGCTCTTGGCGACTCGGACCTTCTTACCATCACGAAGCTCAACCTTCACGCGGGTCGGCTTACCCGAATCCGGATCGACGATCGCAACGTTCGAGATGTTCACCCAGCCTTCGCGCTCGATGATGCCGCCTTCGCGATTCATCTGCGGAACAGGCTTCTGGTGACGTTTAACGATCGCCGCACCTTCAACACGGACCTTGCCGTTGCGTGCATCGACCTCGATCACGCGACCGCGATACGGCTGACGCTTGCCTGCGCTGTCGTAGCGGTTGTATTCCTTACCCGCGATGAACACGACCTGGTCGCCGCGCTTGATCTTGCTTTTTACTGTACCTGTCTTAACCGGTTTCATTTCTTAGATAACCTCCGGAGCGAGGCTGACGATCTTCATGAAGTTCTTCTCGCGAAGCTCGCGTGCTACGGGGCCGAAAACACGGGTCCCGATCGGCGTACCGTCGTCCTTAATAAGCACTGCCGCGTTCTCGTCAAAGCGGATATACGATCCGTCTTTGCGGCGAACTTCCTTTCGCGTGCGAACGATCACGGCGTTGTAAACCTTACCCTTCTTCGCCGTTCCGTCCGGAGCGGCTTCCTTCACAGTTACTTTGATCTTGTCGCCGAGCCGAGCGATCTTCGATGTCGATCCGCCGATAGGCATGATCATCACCACACGCTTGGCCCCTGAATTATCAGCGACCGCCAAAGATGTCTGCATCTGAATCATAACTTTCTCACTCCGTTCGAAGTCTAGGAAGTCTCGGAAGTCTTGCCAGTCTAGGAAGACTTCCCAGACTTACTAGACTTTCCAGACTGTCGGACTTATAGCTCTGCCTTCTGAATGATCTCCACAACGCGCCACCGCTTGCGGGCGGACAGCGGACGAGTCTCGACGATGCGAACCTTGTCGCCGATCTTTGCACCGATCTCGTCGTGAGCCATGAATTTCTTGCGCTTGCGAACGTACTTGCGATAGATCGGGTGCTTGACGAGACGATCGACGTTGACCACAACGGTCTTGGTCATCTTGTCCGACGACACGACGCCGATGCGTTCTGCACGTTTGCCCTTCTTCGCGGCCGTCTCATCCGAACCGGCTTCAGCTGTTGCTTCTGCTTCAGCCTTTGCCGCCTTCTTTGGCTTTTCCTCGGCAACCGGAGCTGCTTCCACCGCCGCTGTCTCTTCAACCGCTTCGGTTACTGCCGCTTCTACCGCGCCTTCGGTCTCTTCTGCTTTATTCTTAGGCATCTATTTCACTTACCGCTTATTTCGCGGCCTCATCCTTCTCACCGAGCACGGTGTAAACCCTCGCGAGCGTCTTCTTCTCACGAATGATATCGGCAGTTACCTCGCCGACGCCGAGCGCCTTGCGAAACTTCAAACGAAACAGCGACTCTTTAAGAGCATCCGCCTGATCGTTTAGTTCCGTCGCGTTCATCTCGCGAAGTTGTTCTAACTGTTCCTTAACCTTCATTGCTTAAACTATGCCACCCCCGAGGTCGGCACGCGACACAAACGTCGTCTTGATCGGAAGTTTCTGAGCAGCGAGCTCAAATGCTTCGCGTGCGAGTTCCACGGGAACTCCCTGGATCTCGTACATCACGCGGCCCGGTTTTACCACCGCGACCCAGTGATCCGGAGCACCTTTACCGGAGCCCATACGCGTTTCCGCCGGCTTCTTGGTGATCGGTTTGTCGGGGAATATTCGGATCCAGATCTTTCCTCCACGTTTTACGTGGCGGGTCATCGCAATACGTGCGGCTTCGATCTGGCGGTCCGTGATCCAGCCCGCTTCCAATGCTTTAAGTCCAAATTCACCAAAGTCGAGGTTCTCGCCGCGCGTAGCTTTACCGCGCATGCGTCCCTTCATTACTCGACGGTGCTTGACCTTTTTCGGCATCAACATAACTAGAATTCCTCAGTTTCAAATTTCAAATTTCAGATTCTCTGCAGTTGCAAACTTGGAATCTGAAATGAACAGCTATCTTCCCCTATCATCGCGACGCGGGCGGCGATCGCCGCGGCCTGCACCACGCTGAACCTTTACCTCGTTCATCGGATCGGTCGTCGTTCCGCGAGCCATCGAAGCTTTCGGATCGAGGATCTCACCTCGGTAGATCCAGCACTTCACGCCGATGATACCGAACGTCGTCAGAGCTTCCGCAAATCCGTAATCGACATCCGAGCGAAGTGTGTGCAGCGGCAGACGGCCTTCGAGCGACCATTCCGTACGTGCGATCTCAGCTCCGTTCAAACGGCCGGAGATCATCACCTTGATACCCTGTGCTCCGAAGCGGATCGACTCTTCCATCGTCTTCTTCATCGCACGTCGAAAAGCGATACGCTTCTCAAGCTGCTGCGCGATCTTCTCTGCCTGAAGCTGAGCGTTCAGCTCCGGGTGACGAATTTCCTGGATCGAAACAAGAACCTCACGGCCGGTCTTACGGGCCAGATCTTCGCGAAGCTTCTCGATCT
>DAIOWA010000264.1:0-4790 GCA_036758705.1 Pyrinomonadaceae bacterium
CGCTGGGCGATCGGTCCCGATCGGGTTGATCCTGGCGATCCCTGTGCTGGCTCTCGTCCTGGTTTCGCTAGCAGGCGGCGTGGCATATCTCGTTCTCGCCCGAAACCCGACAGTTGCGGTCGCTACGAACGGCGAAGATGATCCGGTGCCTGATGACGATCCGCCCGCGAACAACAAAGATCCGGACAGGACTCCGGCCCAGAGTTCGACGCCGTCAACCTCAGGTACGTCCACCGTTCCAACGCCTCCGCCGGCCAATCTATCCGAGACGGCAAGGGTCGAGGTCAACGGGGCGGCGTTTATGAGAAAGATCGCGGAGAACGACCCGAAGATCTTTCTAACGACCGATCAGGCAAAGCGTCTAAACACTAAGATCAAGCAACTGAGCGGATCGAGTGCGGTTGCCGAAAATCTGAAGTCCGCCAAGCAGAACATCGCTCAGATCAAAGAGATAGCGGCTAAAGCGAATTTGCATCCGATGTTAGTAGCGATCGCGGCTGTGACAAAACTCGGAACGTCTAAGGGCGATGTCGTCGCTGCGGCCAACGCCGTATCTCCTGTGCTGCAGAAGCTAAAGGTCCATATCGGCACCGAGTTCGCAGATGATTGTCTGCTTCTTATCGCCGCCTACGACCAGGGTGAGAAGGGGGACACGATGAAAATGCGGAATATGCTTCAGGCGCTCGCCAATGAGGTCAGCGAGAGTTCGCGGACGATCCGCACGATCTGGTTTCTTGAGAAGCGGCAAAAAATAACAGCCGGCGAGTTCGACCGGGCACTCAGTTTTTTAGCGATCGGGACCATTGCGCAAAATCCGAAGGATTTTGGCGTCAATATCGATGCATTGGACGTTTGAAGGAACGCGAACTTTTGTTCGCCGGCCCGAGGAGCCGATCCGCCGAGATTTCTCGCGTCTTGTTCTTAGGCAATATCGTTTGATGTGAACGAATTCGGTCGGCGCGTTTACTAATTTTGAAACTCGTTCTACTATTGTCGTCTGACCCTATATGAGCAAATACCGAAAGATCGTCTGGAACGAGGGAATGCTCCTGACGCCGCACCACTTTCAACAGTTCGATAATTATCACGAAGAACTGTTGAACTCGCGTGTTCGGTCGATAATGCAGCATGAGTACGGTGTTATCGAGCTGCGGTTCAGCGCCGAATCGATCGCAAACGGCAACTTTCAGGTGACCACATGCCGCGGAGTATTGCCCGACGGCCTCTTCATCAACGTGCCCGATGCCGAGGCGGCTCCGGATATGCGGCCTATCGGCAACCACTTTCGTGTCGATGCCGAACGCCTTGGGGTCCATATCGCAATACCCGCGAAAAAGATGGGCGAAGCGAACTTCCAGGCGAGCGGTGCCGGTGGGAACGGAAATCTTCGATATCTGCAGGAAGGCCGGAACGTAAAGGATGAAACGACGGGATCGAACGAGCAAGCCGTTGCCTACGCCAAGAGTAATCTGCGGATCATATTTGACGACGAACTTCGCGATGGATTTACGTCGATGAAGATCGCCGAACTCCAGCGGACGCCGACGGGCCAGCTCAAGGTTGCCGATGACTACATTCCGCCGATCCTCAAGATCTCCGCGAACGACTGGCTGACCGCGATGCTGCGGCAGATCGTCGAGATCCTGATCACAAAAGGCGCGAGCCTTTCAGAGCAGCGTCGCCAGAGCAACGCATCACTCGCCGACTTCACAACGTCCGAGGTCGCGGTCTTTTGGCTGCTGCATACCATTAACAATTCGATCCCGATAATGTCGCATTTCTTCCGCTCCCCGGTGCTTCACCCCGAGCGTCTATATGAAGAGTTTGTACGGCTGATCGGACAATTGATGACGTTCTCGATCGAAATGCAGCCGAAGGATATCGTTAAGTACGACCACGACGACCTGCACTTCACGTTCAGCAATCTGGCGGCCCAATTGCGCGATCTGCTCGAGACCGTTATCCCGAGCCGGTGCGTCGCGATCCCACTGGAGAAGACACGCGATACGCTTTACGTCGGCCGTATCGATGACGAGCGGCTTATCAAGGAAGCAGGATTTTTCCTCGCCGTGCGAGCGCAAATGCCTGAGGCGAAACTTATTGAGGGCGTTCCACGCGTAGTGAAGATAGCGTCACGTGACGTTATCGATTCGGTGATCGGTTCAGCACTGCCAGGCGTCGTGCTTACCCACGCCAGCCCGCCGCCGGCCCCGATCCCGACTCGCGTTGGCTTTAAATATTTCCAGCTCGACAATATCGGCCCCTATTGGAGCGGTATTGCCGGATCAAAGGTGATCTCGGTCTATGTCCCAAGCGACATTCCGGATGAAAAACTCGAACTTTACGCTGTTAAGCCATAAGAAATGAGCGAAGTTGCTTCGAAAAACGACCTTATAACCTTCGCGGGGCCGATCTTTGATCTGATCCTGCGAGTTAAAGCGGGTATCGTGACCCCATCACCCGAGCTGCGTCCGAAGGTCGAAACTATGTTCGACGATTTCGAACGTCGGGCGGAGCGATATCGTTTCAATCACAAGATCGTTTCCGTTTCGAAGTTCGGCCTCGCGGCTTTCGTCGACGAAGCGGTTCTCACGGCAAACTTCCCGCTGCGGCATGAATGGGAGAAGAATCCGCTGCAGCTGAAATACTTCGGTGAGCAACTCGCGGGTAATAAGTTCTTCGACAAACTTGAATCGATGCTGCCTCAGATCGAGGTGACGCAGGATGCGGTCGAGATCTATTATTACTGTATGCTGCTTGGCTTTAAGGGCCGATATGCCGTGTATGAGCAGGAAAAGCTTCTTGCTACTATGCAAAATACGGCGAATCAACTCGTCAAGATTGGCAAGATAAGACCGGTCGAGCTTTCACCCAATTGGCTCGCAAACGACCAGCCAAAGCCACCGGAAAAGAAAGGAATGCCGATCTGGGCGAAAATCGGAACCCTCGCATTCATCGGGCTTGGAGTTATTGTTTATTTTGTAATGTTCCTGCTTTCATCACGATCTCTGCAGGAAACCGTCGAAAAGCTTCGGGTCTGATCGGCCTGAGGCGCTCTTCATGGATTATTAATGGACGCGAAGTCGCAGATGAGCAAACTGAAAACGGTCCTGGGCCTGGGCGGATTGTTTTCGATGTACACGCTTGTAGCGCTTGGAACGCTATTCTTTCCGTATCCGCGGCTCGGATATATGGAGCGGACGATAATTATCGTCGCGTTCATTGTTATCACTCTGCCAATCGTTATCTTGTTCGGGTTCATAATGTCGCGACGGCGGAAGAAAAAGGAGGCTAAGGCAGCCGAAGCTGCCGCAGGTGTGGGTGACGACGCAGCAGCATCAAACGGCCAATCGGCAGCAAACACTTCCGCTCCGGCAGGAAACTACGGTGACCTCTCGACCGGAGCCGAAGAAGCGGTCCAATTCCTGAAATCGTCGAACCTGGGAACTGGCGGACGCGATGCGATCTATGGTTTGCCGTGGTATCTGGTCGCCGGAGCTCCGAGCGCGGGAAAGAGTTCGCTCGTAATAAGCTCAAACCTCAATTTTCAGAATCTGCCGAGCCAGAGAGCCGCCGAACAGAAATTTGTCAGGCCGACCCCTAACATCGATTGGCGTGTAACGAGCGAGGCCGTTTTCATCGACTCCGCCGGACGATATCAGACAGAAGGCCTGGACGCCGACGAATGGTCGTCATTGCTCGAAACAGTAAAGAAGTATCGGTCGAACCGGCCGCTCGATGGTGTGATATTGGTAGTCGATGCCGACCGCGTGCTCAAAGCTGACGAACGAGAGATCGAAGAACTTGCAAAAGTTCAGCGTGCTCGTCTCGATGAGGTGATGCAGCGGTTGAAGGTGCGATTCCCTGTATATCTTGTTTTCACGCACGCTGACGCGATCGAGGGATTTCGAGATTCATTCTCCGCGTCGAAAGCCGAGGACAAGGCTCTCGTTTGGGGCTCGACCATTCCGATCGAGAAGAGCGAGAACGCTCAAACTCTATTCGACAACGAATACGCCATACTGCACGATTCATTGATGAAGCGGCGCATAGCTCGTCTTTCGGCTCCGTTTCCGCCAGTACGTCAGCTAAAGATCTTTAACTTTCCGCTGCATTTCGGCACAGGCCGTCGTAAATTCGGAGCATTTGTTAACGCCCTTTTCCGGCCGAATCCGTTTAGTGAAAATCCATTTCTGCGCGGGTTCTACTTCACTGCAGCGCCGGCTGCCAAAGGTGGAGAGAACGGACATCAGACGGTTGCGAACGGCTTCTTTACGGAGCGTTTGTTCCGTGATGTCGTTCTTCGCGATAAAGATCTCGTCACGACGTTTATTGCTCAGCGTCAAAAGCCCCCGATCTTCGGATGGCTGCTGACGATCCTCATCTCGCTTCTCGTGCTTTTTCTGCTTGGAATGTCGGCAGTTTCGCTGATCACCAACAACCAGATGCTCGCCCAGGCTGAAGAAGTCGGCGACCGCATGTTGACGATCGTAAAGGCCGACGGAGGCAGAAGCCCACTCTCAAAGAACGACGTAGAGGCGAAACGGGAGATCAACACGACCGAAGAGATGCGTCAGCTTCTGGCGCGGCTTGATGAATACGACCGCGAAGGCCCGCCGATCTATATGAGGTTCGGGATGTACTCGGGAAACGCCGTGTTCAAGCGTTCGCTTCTTCCGATGTATTTTGCGGTGGTCGAGCAGCGATTCAAGAAGCCGATGGTCGCGAAACTCGAGGCGGAACTTCAGAAATTCGCCGACAGCAATCCTGTTGCTAATCCCGCCCAGCTC
>DAIOWA010000265.1:0-4764 GCA_036758705.1 Pyrinomonadaceae bacterium
AGGTAATCGATAACCGCGTCAAGCAGCGTCTGTACGCCCTTGTTCTTGAATGCCGAACCGGTCACGACCGGGACGATCTTCATCGCCAGGGTCGCCTTTCGAAGTGCGGAGCGGATCTCGGCTTCCGAGATCTCCTCGCCTTCGAGATATTTCATCATCAGATCGTCGTCGGTCGCCGAAACAGCTTCGACCAATTTCTCGCGAGCTTCCTTGGCCGCATCGACAAGATCCGCGGGAATTTCAGTAGTTTGATACTGAGCACCTTTCGTCTCGTCGTTCCAGATAAGCGCCTTCATCGCTAGAAGGTCCACAACGCCCTTGAGCTGATCTTCCAAACCGATCGGGATCTGCAACGCAACCGCGTTCGCACCGAGGCGCTTCAGGATCGAATCGAACGAGCGGTCAAAAGAAGCACCTGCGCGGTCGAGCTTATTGATGAAGCAGATACGCGGGACACCGTACTTATCAGCCTGACGCCAAACCGTCTCCGACTGCGGCTCAACACCCGCGACACCGTCGAAAACGCAAACCGCACCGTCCAAAACTCGAAGAGACCGCTCAACTTCCATCGTGAAGTCAACGTGTCCCGGCGTGTCGATAATATTGATGCGATGCTCGACGCCATTGCGCGTCCAGAAACAGGTAGTCGCAGCCGACGTGATCGTAATTCCACGCTCCTGCTCCTGCTCCATCCAGTCCATCGTTGCGGTGCCTTCGTGAACCTCGCCGATCTTGTGCGACACACCTGTATAAAACAGGACGCGCTCGGTCGTCGTGGTCTTGCCCGCGTCGATGTGGGCCATGATGCCAATATTTCTAAATTTGTCTAAGCTAATGTTAGCCATTTACTTCTTCTCTTGCACAAGCCCGCACGTCAGTAAGGGCGGTACTCGCAAGTTGAATGCCGGGCCTTCGTTGAATTGCGGCCCAGCGAACAATCCCTAGAATCGATAGTGTGCGAACGCCTTGTTCGCTTCTGCCATGCGGTGAACGTCGTCCTTCTTCTTGACTGCTCCGCCGCGGCCCTGATTCGAATCGAGCAGCTCGCCGACGAGCCGGTCAACCATCGTCTTCTCACTTCGGTTGCGAGCGTTCCCGACGATCCAGCGGATCGCGAGAGCGTTGCGGCGGTCGCGGCTCACTTCGAGCGGCACCTGATAGGTCGCACCACCGATACGACGCGATTTCACTTCCAGCGTCGGAGCAACGTTGTCAACGGCTTTCTTAAAGGCCTTGAGCGGCTCTTCACCGGTCTTTTCCGCGATCTTCTCCATCGCGCTGTAAAAGATCGCCTCGGCAACCGATTTCTTCCCTTCCCACATCATTCCGTTGATGAACTTCGTCACCAACTGACTGTTGAAGATCGGATCCGGCAATATTTCTCTACGCTCTGCTACTCTTCGTCGTGCCATATTCTTGGAACGCGGACGCCCCGTCCGCCAGTTCAACACGCGGACGAGTCGTCCGCGTTCCTACCTATTTCGCTCCCTTCGGACGCTTCGCACCGTACTTAGAACGGGCCTGGTTTCGGTTCGCGACGCCCGAGGCATCCAGCGTTCCGCGGATGATGTGATAACGCACACCCGGAAGATCCTTTACACGGCCGCCGCGGATAAGCACGATCGAGTGCTCCTGCAGGTTGTGGCCGATACCCGGAATATAGGTCGTAACTTCGATCTGGTTGGTCAGGCGTACACGTGCGACCTTACGAAGTGCCGAGTTCGGCTTCTTCGGCGTCGATGTATAAACACGCGTGCAAACACCACGCTTCTGCGGATTAGCCTGCAGCGCCGGGCTGGCCGTCTTGTACTTGACTCTCTCGCGGCCCTTGCGAACCAATTGATTAATAGTCGGCATATTCTCGGAACGCGGACGCCTCGTCCGCGTGTGCCGCATTGCGGCTTCAGTTACTCGATCTTCGTCGAATTTAACGAGCGGACGATGGCGTCCGCGTTCCATTTCAAAAGGCAAAACTAACGTCTCACCTGACTCTTTCCGGATAAATTTCCGGCAGTTAGCTCAAGCAGCACTAGCTGGTTGATGTCGGTAGCCCGCACGTGAGTAAGGGCGCCTATGTACTCGATTGTTTAGAAATCAGAAAGCAAAACTTTGCTGTAGCGTGGCAAGTGGAACGCGAACTTTAGTTCGCTGTCATGTTTCCCAGCCTCCGTAGGTTCGGAGCCCTTTACGCTACAATTCCTGTTAAAGCTTTCAAAAATCCACGTGTCAGCCACCCAGCAGCCGCACTAACCCCAGACCGTTCAAAGTCCGAAACTCTAGATATTATGATTTTGCCGAATTCGTGTCAAGCCCAGAAGGGGAAGTGAGCTATATCAAACGCCAAGCCGTTTCGAGGCAAGTATTACCGAGAAGGATTGGTTTGGAATCTGCGGCGCGATCTCAGCAAACTCATTTGGATAGGCAGTTCGGACTCGATTAACGTGATATAACCACTCGACGAAGTTTGATCGCTGAATCGCCGAATCGTTCAGTGTTTGTAGCGTTCTGCGAACGACGGCCACCTTCAAATCGCCGTCTTGAATACTCTCGAGGACCGATAGAAGCATTGTAATGCCAACCCGAAACCTATCAAACTGTGAGAACTTCTCCTTAGGCTCCCATGATCTAATCCTCTCGACGAAGGCATTTACCTTTATGGGCCAGGCTTCATCCGATTTGCCATCGGCTGTAGCAGTAGGCTGAGCCTCCTTCTTTAATGCAAGCAACTCTTGACGCAACTCGCGCAAGCTGTCCGACATTGCAACAAGATCATTTGCCATAACTTCACCCTTATATTCGAAAGCAGTAAGATCCTCAAACGTGATTGGCCGATCCGGGAAAAGCCGGTTCGCTACCCCGATGAAAGCGGGTAAGTTCTCACCCTCATTTAATTGGTGGTCTTTGCATCGTGATCCCCGGAGATTTTTCAGTAAATAGTCACGATAGGCCAGTCTTAGATCCGCTGCCCAGCGACTCTCGTCGCTCGTCAAGCTACCCTCTTTGGATACCAGACCTACGTTAGCGGCGAAGGCGAAAGAACGATCGTCGCCGAAATTTCGATTTATACCGCGCGCTAAGGCATGATATAGAAGCTCGCGCTCGATCGGCGGACCTTGCAACCTCATAAGTAGGTTGAATGCGGGCTGAATCTGAACAGGCGAGTCTAAATTCTCGATCCAGGGCGTAACAAAAAGAGCTCGAACGCCTTCGGATGTTTCCTTCTCATTAAAACTGGCCTTCGCGACATCCCCAACCGCCGCATAAATTTCGGCGACGTCAAATACGAGTTGGTCTTCACAACGTCGAGGTTTGAGGTCGAGACGCCCGCCGATTGAAAATACAATCTGCTTCGCACGATCCTTGTCGTAACGAAGGAGAAGTTTGATCCCCCGGCCCTTGAGCGACAATCTGTCAAGTTTTTGAGCGTGAGCCACTCCGATCAAATACCCTTCCGTATTGTTCAGTGCGACTCCGCGAATCTGAACCGGACGAAGCTGAACGGGATTTTTAACCTCCTCGATTCGTCGAAACGCCTCCTGAATTATTTCACGTTTCCACTCAGGATCCGAAATCTTTCCGGCCTCGACGACCCGCAAAAAAACGTCTGCGCTCAATTCAGGCGGCGCTAATCGAGCCTCGCCGAGAAGGTCGACAATCTCAGCAGGCCGATTCGGGCTCTTTTTCGATTTAAACGTCTCAGATTGGCCCTTACTCTGCGGCGACAGGAGAAACACAAAAAGAAGCAGGGCTCCGACCGGAAGAGTCCTCTCGGAGCACCAGGTCCTACACGCCAGAAATGAACTTAAGAGATCAGGTAATGTCATCCGAACTATTATTTAGGATTTGGTTAGATATTTAACGGAGAATTCAATTGCTTTCCGGAAAATCTACGCAACGTCCATTGCAGTGGTATAGTCCCATGTCACCGCACCCGGGGGCCATAGTGCATGAACCAGGCATCCCTTGACTGCACTCCGGCAATCCCGTTCCAAGGCATTCGTAACTAAGTCCACCTGTTTGACAGGTGCAATTCGCCTCCAAATAACTCACCTGTTTATAGATAGGCACAAACACTGAAAATTCGTCAAAGATCAACGGATCTATCCGATTGAAAACTGTCAAGATATGTTCGCTTGAAAAATTCTGTCGAACGTCTCTTGCAAATACGGCTAGAATCCCTTCCGGAGCAAATTGCTCTAATTTGGCATGCAGATTTCGTACACCAATTATTCCTACCCGCTCGTCGAAATCAACGTTCATTTCTTTACATACAGATCTCTATTTGTTCGAAACCTGTTAATTCTGCGCAGATGACGCGTGTGCAAGCTCAAACGATTCTTCTCTATACCTCGTTGGACTAATCCCGAACATATTCTTGAAATCCCGTGAAAACTGACTTTCACTTGAGAATCCCACCAAAAAGCAAATCTCCTTCACCCGAAGAAAATTGGAACGATCGGTCAGCATGTGACGGGCCATTTCCAATCTGATCGAACTCAAGTAAGATGCCAGGGACACTCCCATGTGAGTCCTAAACAATCTTAGAAGATGGGAAACCGAGAGGTTTATGGTCGAAGCCATCTCCTCGACGGTCCAAGGGTGATCCAAGCGTTCGGCCAAAATGTTCTTGAGGTGATGGATTCTTCTGTCCATTGAGAGCGCCCCTCCACGCGGCTTAGCCAGAAAGAAAGAAAGAAAAGTGCCGGAATCATACACGAACTTATCAAACAATTCAATACGTTAAATTATTTGCAAAAATCCGCA
>DAIOWA010000266.1:0-4757 GCA_036758705.1 Pyrinomonadaceae bacterium
GTGGACGATCACTCGCTGATACGATGGCGCCTGCGATGTGAAGAACTTCCACGCGGCCTTATTCTTCTTGAACTCCTTTTCGTATTCAGGCGCGAGCTTTGCCGGATCGGTTTCGTAGGCATATATACGCGACTTGTGCTCCAAGCGTTTCTCGAATGCGGCGATCCCGGCGGGTTTCATCAAGCCCTTTGCTGTCAGGTCTCCGACCTTTGCAATATTGATCGCGCTCCAGTTGCTGGTCGGGCGACGTGGTGTGAAGCGGTTCGAGTAGCTATCCTCGTCGATCTTCCGACGCACGCCGTCGATCCAACCGAAGCACAATGCCTGATCGACCGCTTGCGGCCAGGTCATACTAGGTTTGCCGCTGCCCACCCGGTAGAACCCGACCGTGAGCTCGGTTTCTTTTTCGTGATTCTTCTCAAGCCATTTTCTGAATTCGGCTTGAGTCTTAAAGAATTTGATCGTCATTGTTTGTGTTCGCGGATTCGCTGAAGGCAGGATCTGATCTGTGTATTTTCGGCTTCAGTCTGTGAATTCTGTGGTTATTTGCCTGAGAAATTTCAGAACCGGAACACAGAATTCACAGACTGAAGACACAGAAAGTTACATATCGGACTTCTATGCGGACGCCGATTGGCCAACGCTTGCAGCGAGGAGGTTGTCGAGTTTTTCGTAGCCTTCGCGGACGCCGCGTTCCATGCCGGATTGGACCATGCCGTCGCGGTCGGCGACTGAGAAGAAGACCGATTGATGCACAAGGCGGCTGCGGTTGTTCGGGAGTTCTTCGAATATGGTTTTACCCATGATGACGTGGCCGCGTTCGGGAAGGCCGTCGAATTCGAACGTGCCGATGATGCGTTCGTTTTCGGCGACTTCGTGGTAGCTGCCGAAGAACCGGTAGGCGTGGCCGTCGCGTTTGTGAGTGAATTCGAATGTGCCGCCGTCGAATGCGTCGAGCTTTTGAACGCTCATCTCGAGGTCGCTCGGGCCGACCCATTGGACGTACTGATCCGGGTCGACGTGCGCTCGATAAACGAGTTCACGCGGAGCGTCGAATTCGCGAGTGATGAAGAGTTCCTGTTTGCCGGGTTCGGCGGTTACTACTGTTTTGTTTGCCATTTTATTTCTCCTTTATGAAAATTAGCCACGAATTTCACTAATTACACGAATGAAGGCGATTCGTGGCAACGTCGGACACACTCCCTAACGGTCGTGTTTCTGCCTGTCTAGCGAACTGGCCGTCCGCTTACGCAGGCGGTTCTGACATCTGCTTCTGAAGCAGGGCCTCGAGGCGGTCGTGGCTGGTTTGCATTCTTTGGGTGAAGATCTGGATCCACTTTTCTAGTTCTTTCATAGGTTCAGGGTTTACGTAATAAATACGCTTCTGTGCCCGCTTTTCGACGCGGACGAGGTTGGCGGTCTTCAAAACCTTCAGGTGCTGGGAGATTGCTGGTGGCGAGGCCTTGAAATTCTTGTAAATATCTGTGGCAGAGAGACTTCCGTTTGTCGCGAGCATCTCCATAATGTTTCGCCGGGTCGGTTCTGCCAATGCCGTAAATGCGTCCATGGTTTTTGATAATAAAGGAGAAGCTTAATTAAGTCAATACTAAATAAAAGATTCAATAAAATACCCGCGGAAAGAACCGCGGGCACTTTACGCGATAGATCGCGCACTCTGAGCTTAGATCGATTCGGCGACGGCTTGGTCGAAGATTTCGAGGGCTACGTCGACATTTTCCTTGGTTAGGATGAGCGGCGGCGACCAGCGGATGGTGTTGTTGCCGCAGCCGAGGATGATGAGGCCCTTTTTGTAGCAGGCCATTTCGACGCGATCGCGGAGTTCGGGGTCGGCGGCGTGCGGATCAGTTGAAGTTGCGGACGAGGGCGTCCGCGTTCCGCCTTGGACGAACTCGACGCCGAGCATCATTCCGTAGCCGCGAACGTCGCCGATGACATCGTATTTTTCCTTGAGCTTGTTAAGGCCGGCCTCGAGATAGGCTCCGACAGTTTTCGAGTTGTCAACCAAACCGCCCTGGAGCAGTTCGATGGTTTTCAACGCCGCCGTCAGTGCGACAGGGTTGCCGCCGAAGGTAGAAGCGTGGGCGCCTTTGTGCCAGTCCATTATGTCGGCACGGGCGGTGCAGGCTCCGATCGGCATGCCGGATCCGAGGCCTTTCGCCATGCAGACGATGTCGGCTTTGACGCCTTCGTGATGGTCGAGGGCGAACATTTTGCCGGTACGGCCCATGCCGGACTGAACTTCGTCAACGATCAGCATAATGCCGTTCTCGTCGCAGATGCGGCGGAGTTCTTTGACGAACGCAGTCGGAGCGGGAACGTATCCGCCCTCGCCCTGCACGACCTCAAGCACGATACCGGCGACCTCGGCCGCGGGCGTCGTGGTTTCGAATACTTTGTTGAGCCACGTCAGACAGTCTTTCGTAACCGTCGCTTCGTCGGTCGCCTGATCGGTGATGAAGTGACGGAACTTGTTCGGGTACGGGATGTGAACCACGTCGAGCGGCTGTCGCATAAAGCCGAGCCGCTGAGCTTTGCGTGAAGACGTCAGCGACAACGCTCCGAGCGTGCGGCCATGGAATGAGCTTTGGAAAGCGATGAACTTCTGCCGATGCGTGTGATACATCGCGAGCTTGAGTGCGGTCTCGATGGCCTCGGCACCGGAGTTGGCGAAGTGAGTCTTCGTCGGGCCATCGATCGGGACGATCTCGTTGAGCTTCTTGCCAAGCTCGGGCATATGGCGATAGTAAAAGTCGGTGCCGCAGAGGTGGATCAGTTCGCTGACCTGTTTCTGCACTGCCGCGACGATCTCGGGATGGCAGTGGCCCGTCGAGCACACGGCGACGCCTGCGTTGCAATCGAGGAAGACGTTGCCGTCGGGATCGGTGATCCAGACGCCCTGGGCATGGTCGGCTACGAGTTTGTAGTCGGGACGCGGATAACTCGGCGTTACGTATTCGGCGTCAGCATTGATGATCTCAAGCGACTTTGGGCCCGGCAGTTCGGTTTTAATACTTGGCTTCTGCAGTTCTGTTGTCGGTGTCATGGTTTTCTCCTTGTTTAGAGTGCGCGATTTATCGCGTTCGGTGGTTGAAAAGATACGAGCTGAAGCTCGCACTCTGAACGTGAATGGAGAAAATTAGTCGCCGCCGAAGAGATTAGCTCGCTCGGCTGCAGGGCGGAGTTTTGCAATACAACGCGGGGTCATTTGAGTAAGGATACCCGAATTGTGTGTTTAGTGCCACTGGTTCTAGCGTTGAGAGGCAGACTCGCTACCGCTCGTGTTTCCGCCCTTTCCACTCGAGAGTGATCGAGCCGCCGACTGGCAGCTTTGACCATTCGTTGGCAAACTCGTCGAACTTGGCGATGATCCGGTCGAGGTCGGGTTGCGAGATCTTTGTGTCGGCGATGATGTCCTGCTTTTCCCAGCGGGATTGAGCGGCCCAGACGGCGTGTTCGGAGAAGAGTGCATCGTTTTTGTTCGCCTTGAAGATCGTTTCGCGTTTTCGCTTGGCCTTGCGCTGGATGCGTGCGTTTCGCTCGACCGGGCGAATGATGCCGCCCATCTCCATCTGTCCGAAGATCCCGCCTTGTATTCCTAATTCGTTCTCGACAATAAAATGGGCGACATCGTGCGGAAGGCGCTCGTGATATCCCGGAGCCGGATCCATAACGGCCGTGGCTATTTTCGGGCCTTCGATCTTAAGGCTGTAGGCTCGCTCCTTTGTTCGTGTGAACGTGACCTTCATTTCAGTAGTGCGATGAACTCGACGAATCCGTCGGGTGACGCGCCAGGTGGGATGAGATCGGGCGTCGCTTGGATGTCTCGCCATCGAAGCGGACCGTTGACTCCGTGGAGAAGGAATCTCACTCGACCCTGCGACCGTTCGACTCTTACCTCGATGAAACTCTGAAAGAACGGAGCGGAGTTGAAGTCGAAGGCGCCGGAAACCATCTCGCTGTCGAATGGATACCCGCGGAGTTTCCGCATCCAAAGCAGAAACGGATACTTCCACATCGGGGTTTCGCGGTCGAGCTTTTCGTTGACCTGATCGGTACGCGGATAGAACGCGTGATTCGAAAGATCGGGATCACTTGGAAACGCGACGGCCGTTCCGATGCTTAGATAAGCTCCGCCGCCGCCGTTGACGAAATGGAGCATTTCACCTTCCCGGTAATGTTCGAAGTCGTGCGTGTCGCCGGCCATCACCGTGTTCACGTTGTAGCGCTTGAGCAGTTCGTGGATCTTGTTGAAGTCTTCGTCTTCGCCCGCCATATATCGGCCCGCGACGTAGAACGGATGACCGAGAATGACCATCTTGTAGTTGGTGCCCGCACGAATCAGCGATTCTTCGAGCCAGGCGAACTGCTTGTCATCGAGGCGTCGGAGGATACCGGTGTCGGCGGCGATCAGCGAGAATCCGGGCGTGTGCATCTCGAAGAACGGAGCACGCTGATGGCCGTTGTCGATGCGGTAATATTCGCGGAGCCGCTTGGCCTCGGCGATGTTGTCGAGATAGCGGCGGTCGTCGGTGATCACATCGGTTTTTAGATCTTCGAGCAGCCGGGCCCTCGATGTGGTCAGTGATGCCGTCGGTTCGAGGAAGTTCGCGTTGAAACCGTCGTCGGCGTCGAACCAGTCGTGGTTACCGGGAATCGCGTAGATCGGTTTCTCGAAGCCTTTGAACGGCAGATAGAAGTTGCGTTCGTAATCCTTCATCTTGCCGTCGGGGTAGATG
>DAIOWA010000267.1:0-4755 GCA_036758705.1 Pyrinomonadaceae bacterium
CGCTGCCGTCCCAGAATTCGTGATGATACTTGACCGTGGGTACGACTGGAGCAGGAAACCCGACCTTTTCGAGAATGGATGCGCCGACCGATGAGTGGATCTTCGTCTTCTCCATTTCCGCCTGCGTCAGACGCCCGGGCTTGTTGAGAATATGGTCAGGCACCGCCAGTTTGCCGATATCGTGGAGCAAGGCTCCGGTCTGAAGGGCGTCGAGTTCGAGTTCGGACAGTCCCATCTTTCGCCCGAGCCCGACAGCGTAGATCTGAGTTCGGCGAACGTGGCCGACGCCGACCTGATCGCGTGCATCGATCGCAGTCGCGAGGGCCTCGACCGTAGCAAGATGGATCTTCGAGGCCTCGCGGATCTCTTTGGTTTTCATCTCGAGGCTGCGGATATGGATCTTGTAGGCGGCGTTTGTTGCGATGGCAAGCGGCAGCAGTACGAGGCCGAATTCGATACCAAAATGATTGAACGTCAGGAATAGTACGATCGCGACCGCGAGCCCTACGAGATGTCCCATCAGCGGCGTCCGAACGAGGCGATCGACGACGGCGTTGTCGATCCGAATTCCGGCAACGCTTGCTTCGAGCATATCGAGAGCGACACCGACGGCAAAGTAGACGAGCGACATCACACATGCCGCAAACACGACCTCGTTCGGGATCAGGAACCTTCCCGCGACTACCGTATTCTGCGTACCGCCGAATGCTTCGACCGAAAAATGAAATGCGAAACCGGCTGCGAACGCGCATACGATGTCGCGGGCAGCGACCCGCGTCCATCCGCGTCGATCGGCCAAGATCGTATCTCGCGATGCGAATGCGGCAGCGAGCGCCAAGAGAACGCCGCCGTAGACTCCCAGCGTCGCAATTCCCCAAAACGCAAATACTCTTTTCGGATAAAAAGTCGATCTTGTGCCCGGGATAGGAAGATCGAACTGGGCGATCAGGATCGCTATAAGAGCGGCGACCCCAAGGATAAGAACTTTAGAAAGCTCGTTGGTGAACAGCTCGAACACGGCGTATCCTGTGCTGGCAACGGCAGCACCGATGACCATCCATCGAAGCATGTTCAAGCGCCAATCCTGATTTGTGTCCTCAAAGTCGTTCATCTTGGTGAGCCAAGTGCCGGGATTATGCGGATCGCCGGTACTCTGCGGATCCCTATTACAATCGCCGTGCCAAATCTTCATTCAACGTAACATTGCGGTTTTTCATCGAACATCCGCCGATATGCATCTCACGCTTTGAAAACGGCTCTTCAAATTGGCTATTCAAACTGGTCGAAATCGGTCAGAATGACATCAGGCAAGTTGTTTTTGCAGATGAGTTTCACCCTCAGGAACATCAGTAAGGTTTCGTCGCTAGTGTTGGCGGTCGTGTGCTGTGCGATATTCTCGGCTGCTCAGACCGGCAGCGACGAGATCCGTATCGACACCGAACTTGCGTCGTTCGAAGTTTCGGTAACGGACGCAAAAGGGGCACCGGTCCGCGGGTTATCCGCAAAGGATTTCCGCATCTTTGAGAACGGAAAGGAACGCGGGATAGATTTCTTTCAACCGATCAAAAAACGCGACGCGAGCCGTCCGCTATCGCTTGTTTTTGCGTTGGATGTTTCGGGAAGCATGACCGAAGCCGAGCTTGAAAAGCTTAGGGGGTCGATGGACAAGTTCGTGAAGCGGCTTGCCGACTACGAATCGCAATTTGCGGTGCTTTCCTTCGCGATGGACGTGAAGACGAATCAGGAATTTACGAACCGTCCCGACCGGATCGAGCAATCGCTGAGAAAGCTGAAGCGAGATCAGGACGGACTCTCGACCCATGCATATGACGCGGTCGACTACGCGGTAAGAATGATCGCCAGAAAATCTCCAAAAGCGATCAAAGACCGGATCCCTCGGCGGGCTGTGATATTGATAACCGACGGTTTTCCGGTTGGAGATATCGTGTCCTCGTCAACGGTGATCGAGCGGGCGAATGACGCCGAGGCGAGTATTTTTTCGGTCTTGCTTCCGTCTTATTCAAGACTGCAGCGAGACGGCCGCCGGATACTGACACCGCTGGAGGCAAGCGGGCTTTCCGAGCGGACGGGCGGGATCAGCATCACCGCGGTCGAATCGAATTTTGATCGTATCTTTGAGGCCCTCGCTGAGGAATTGACCGCGTCTTACGCGATCGCGTTTTACCCTCCGGAAGGCGAAGGCCCGGGCGAGCGGCAGGTCAAGATCGAATCGCGGTCTGGTCTTCTCGTTCGTCAAAACCGGACTACATACAAGCCTGCAAACTAAGGCGCGTCAATATCGATCGTCGTCCTCGTACTCCATCGAATCTAAGTCGTCGTCGTAGTCATCATCGTCATCTGACTTAAGATCCAATTCGATCGGGTCAAGGCCTACGACAACGAGGCTGGCACCGCACTCGTCGCATCTGACGGTGTCGCCCTGTTCTGAATCTGCATCGACGTAAACTTCTTCTTCGCACTCGGGACATTTTGAGGTTGGCATTTTCGGTTATACTCCAGGTTTCGCTTAAGTATTAAGGCGTGAAAATTTGGTAAAGCGTTTGGTAACAATCTAGCGTGAGAGGCGGCCCTTGTGCAAGGCATTTTGACGCGTTCGATCCGATTTTGTACAACATCTCTTGCCGCAACATAAAAAATGAATTTTCCATTTCAACTTCCTCCGGGCCGTGCGTTCGACGTAGCGGGATTTGGCACGAATGCGGTCGACTTTCTGATCCGCGTCCCCGAATATCCGCAGTTCGATTCGAAGATAGAGCTGATCGATTATTCCCAGCTTCCCGGCGGCGAGATCGCGACGGCGATGGTGGCTCTTCAACGGCTCGGGCTCAAAACGTGTTACGCAGGACGTTTTGGTGATGATCTTGCCGGGGGGTTTGGTATCGATTCGCTCGTGGCGGAAAGTGTCGATACGACATTTGCCCAAGTAATTCCCGGTGCACTTACGCAGATAGCATTTATCGTGATCGACGAAAACAGCGGCGAGCGGACCGTGATCTGGAAGCGTGACGCGAAGCTCGCTTACTCCGCGGATGAGGCGCCATTGTCGATCGTCGAGAAGGCCCGCGTTCTGCACATAACCCCCCACGACGCTCAGGCTTGTATCGCACTGGCTCAACGTGCGAAAGATGTCGGAACGGTCGTTTCGATCGACCTCGATAATAAGTTTCCCGACCTCGAAGATCTGCTGCCGCTTGTGGATGTGCTGATCACCTCGGCTGAATGGCCGTCGCGAATGTTTGGCATCGACGACAAGCGCGAAGCTTTGAAAGCACTTCGCAATAAATATGGAGCAGCCGTCGTGGGGATCACGCTCGGAGAAAACGGTTCGCTGCTGCTGCGCGAGGATACGTTCATTGAGACGCCCGGATTTCCCGTTCCGGGCGGATGCAAGGATACAACGGGAGCGGGCGATTCTTTCCGTGCGGGCCTCTTGTACGGCCTGGCTACCGGCGCAAGCATCGAAGAAAGCGGACGGATGGCGAATGCGGTCGCTGCGTTGAAGTGCAGAGCGATCGGAGCCCGAACGTCGCTGCCGACGCCCGAGGAACTTACCTCGCTGCTAAACGGCTAGAGCTTGTCGTTAAAAAAGCCGACGACTTTTGCCCATGCGTCCTGTGCCGCGTCCGCGTCATAAACTTCCGGCCTCGTATCATTGAAGAATGCGTGGTCGGATTCGTATTTTAGCGACTGCAGCGGCAATTCGTAGCGCTCGGTAATGTCCTCGAGCGTCGCTACTTTCTCGGTGTTTATCCACTGATCTTTCGTGCCGGAGATGAACACCGTCGGCGTGCGGAGTTTACTCAGAACGTCTTCTTCCGGGATATCGCCGTAGAACGGAGCCGCCGCACTCAGGCCTTCCAATTCACACGCCGCCCGAAGCGCGAACGTCCCGCCCATGCAGTATCCGGTGATCCCGAAATGCGAGATGCCGAATTCGCCTGATGCCGTTTCGATCGCATTCTTGATCGTATCGATACCATCGTCTATCGCGAGGCCGTGCATCATCTTCGACGCGTCTTCGGGATTTGTAGCAACCTTGCCGCGATACAGATCCGGTGCGATCGCGATGAATCCCTCAGCTGCGTACCGATTCGCGATGTCTTTGATATGAGCATTCAAGCCCCACCATTCCTGGATCAGGATCACCGCCTTGCCGCCCTCCATCGCGGGCATCGCGACGTAAGCCGTCGTGTCGCCGTTCGCCGTGGAGAAAGATAGTGTTCGCTCGGACATAAAAGATCCCCCTGTCAGATTCGTTTGTTTACGCGAAGTATAAACGAGTCAGCAATCGAACAGCTAGCTCACCGATTCTCAGTGGCCTTTGTGTCCCGCCTTCGCGTCCTTTGTGTTAAGAGATCTTTTTTTCTAAACACAAAGAACACGAAGGTGAAGACACAAAGGGCACTAAGGGTTGGTTAGCACCTTAGAAGAACCGGATCGTATAGCCGACGCGGATCCCACGTCCGATCTCGGGAACAAGATCTTTGATGAACGAAACGTGGTTTCGATAAAGCTTGTTCGTGAGATTGTAGGCGTTGAGAGAAATAATGTGCGCGAAGTGCTGCCTGCCGATCGTGTACGATCCGGCGACGTTCACGGTGCCGTATCCGGCGGTCGAAGTTTCGAGCGGAAACACATCCTTCTGAGCCGCGGCGAATACAGCTTCGGGCCGGACGCTCAGGTCTTTGTAGTGCAGATCAAGCCCGATCCGGCCGCGTGCCGGCGGGATTCGCG
>DAIOWA010000268.1:0-4751 GCA_036758705.1 Pyrinomonadaceae bacterium
TGCTCGAAGAATGCCTGATCGGAAGGGAAGTCTCGCTTATCATGTTTGCCGACGGGGAAGACTTTGCTCTGATGCCCGCGACCCGCGACCATAAGCGGATCGGCGAGGGCGACACCGGTCCGAACACGGGCGGCATGGGCACGATAACCGACGCTTCTTTACTGAGCCCTGAGCAAACGCAGCAGGTCATCGATGAGATCATCAACCCGACTCTCCGCGGTTGCATCGATGAAGGATTTCCATTTCGCGGCATTCTATTTCTTGGCCTGATGATGACCGCCGATGGCCCGAAACTGCTTGAATACAACGTACGATTTGGCGATCCGGAAACGCAGTCGATACTCGTGCGCCTTGAGACAGACATCGTCGACATTTGCGAGGCGATGCTCGACGGTCGATTAGGCGAGATAGACGTCAAGTGGAAGCCCGGTAACTCGGCAACTGTCGTACTCGCTGCGGAAGGTTATCCTTATAACCCGCGGAAAGGCGACGTTATTTCAGGGCTCGACGCCGTTAGCGGTGTCACCGTATTTCACGCGGGAACAACTGCAAACGACGCCGGTGAATTCGTAACGTCGGGCGGCCGCGTTCTCGGTGTAGCCGCGATCGGTGATGACATAAGCGACGCACTCTCAACTTGCTATCGCGAATTGTCAAAGATCAGTTTCGAAGGAATGCAGTATCGTCGCGACATCGGGTGTTAGTTCACTGCTTTCTCCTTCTTTTCAAAGTCGACTGCCTCGTCGGTCATCCGATATTTCTTAGCGAAGGCGACGAGCCGCTTGTAACGATCGAGCGGCTTTTCTTTGTTCATCCAGCAGATCTTTGCCATGCATTCGGGGCAGGCGTCGATCGGGCGGCGGTCAGTTTCGCCGAGGTGGTTTGTACCGCTCATCACGCACTCGTATTTTGTACAGTGCCGGAAAGAGAACATATGACCGGTTTCGTGAGCGGCGATCTTCATCGTGCGGCGGAGGAATGTGTCGTAGGTCGCTTGATCGTCCAAGCGATATAGCGACCAGACGCCAACGCGATTCTCCAAACTCGCCTGGCCGAAGACGAAGAACATCGACGAATCGGGATAGAGGTCTTCATTCGTGAATGCGATGAGCGCCGCGCCATCTTTTGGAAGCAGCGGCGGAAGGATTTTCTCCAGATAGTATCCCGATCGAACCTGTCGATGCTGCGGATAATCGATCATCCTTTGATCCGGTTCCTTCAGCTTTGGAGGTGCGGCTTTGAGCGGAAGTGTCTTCACGGGAAGGCCATAGAATGCTTCAAGATAATCGCTCGTCGTCTTGATCACCTGCGACTGCTGTGCGTTGAATTTGCCGATCGGCTGAACATACAAAACCTTTCTCTCGTCCGTCGGAACTGTGGGATTTCCGGCAATGTATTCATCAAAGGTCTGCCCGCCTTCCTTGTTATCCCACAGCCAGTCGTACCGGCCCGGAATCCCCATCGGCTTGAAGAACGGTTCGATCTTCTTGATGTCCGCCCGCAACGCCTCGACCTGTCCGTTGTTGGCCGACGAGTTTGATACTGGCTCGCTCACCGGTTGCGAACAGGCGGCGACGAAGATCAGCAAAATGGGAGCAAGTCTCGAGAGCATTACTTTTGAGTCGGAGCGTAGTTTTTCGCCCAGTTGATAAATGCGACGACCTTGTCCCCATTTAGGTCTGTCCATTTTTTGGCCTCTTCGTTGCCGCCCGCTTGTCTTAGGACAAGATAGCAGAACGTTTTTGTGTGCCCGGCGTTTTTCATCTCAACCAGGTAAGGGACATATATCTTCCCGACAAACGTTGATCGCAGCTTCTTGTCGTCAGACAACATTGAGACGACGCTCTCGAATGACTCAGTGAACAGTTCGCCCTTCGACTTACTCTCGTCCTTCTCACCTTTAACGGACATCAGGGTCGGCAGGAGGAAGTCATACATCGTAAAGTCGCCTTCATCCTTCGGGGCGTTCATGTCCAGGATGATATTGATGTTTCCGGTCTTCTCGTCCTTGTTAGCGGAATCGATCCCGCCCACGACGATGGCCGAAGATCGAACTGTTCGCTGTGTGTTGTATTCCAAGCTGACGAATCGGGCCGCCGCGAGGATCGCCGGAACCTTGTACCGGCTCGCGTTGAAGACCTCGCCGAGAAGAAAGTGAGGGCTGGCGTACGATGGGTTGTATTCGATCGCCTTCTTCAGGTCCTCACGAGCCTCAGCGTATTTCTTCTGGCGCACGTACGTTACACCAAGATTGAAATGAATGCTTGAAAGATGGCGGTCGGCATCGGGTTCGTTTTTGAGGATCTTTGCCGCATCACGATAGATCCTGATCGCCTCGTCCGGTTTGCCCGCATCGTCGAGTACATTGGCGATGATCCCGAAAAACATTGGTAGTTCGTTTGAATGATATTTCGAACCCCTCAGTGCGGTTTCAAGCGCGTTTGTTTTGTCCCCCTTGGTGTAATACGAAAGCGCGAGTTCATAGAGGCCCAAGGTGCTGTCGGGATTCTCGGCAAGGGCTCGTTTGTATTTCGCGATCGCACCATCAAAAACTTTCTTGTCGTGAAGAGCAATTCCCTCACGGATGATCGTGGTCTGTTCAGGCGAATCAGCTTTTGGTGTGAGCGTTGGTTTCTGGATCGACTGCGCGAACAGCGACAGTGCGAAGAGAGCGACCAAAAGCGAGAGGGAAATAGATCTAAACATTGAAAGGGCTCCTTTGTTTTGAAGTTCGAGACGATAGCTTTGATGCCGATGTCGCCAAAAAGTTCCCGAGGGAGACTAATATTCCTGAACTGATCTTCGATAGGCCGTGAAGTTCTCTTTCATCTCGTCCATCGAATCCCCGCCGAATTTCTCTCGGAAGGAGTTGGCGAGGACAATAGCGAGCATGGCTTCGCCGATGACGCCGGCGGCCGGGACGGCGGTGATGTCAGAGCGTTCGAATGCGGCGAGGTCTTCCTGCTTTGTTTCGATATCGACCGAGTGCAGGGCCTTTCGGAGGGTCGATATGGGTTTGAGATATCCGCGAACGCGAAGTTCTTCGCCGTTAGTAATTCCGCCTTCGAGGCCGCCGGCTCTATTTGTCGAGCGTGAGAAGCCAAAGGCAGAACCGCCTGCGTGAGCAGGTGGCAGAGCGCCCAACATTGAATCTTCTCGTCCGGATGTCGAGTCCTGGCCCCCCGCTGACGCAGGGGGTTCTGACCAGAAGATCTCGTCGTGGACTTCGGATCCAAATCGTCCGGCGTTGGCGACGGCAGTTCCGAGTTCGACGGCCTTTACTGCCTGGATCGACATAAACGCTTGGGCGATGCGGCCGTCGAGTTTTTCGTACCAGGACGTGTGCGACCCGAGGCCCGGGACGACGCCTTTTGCGACGACCTCGAAGATACCGCCGACCGTGTCGCCGTTAGCTTTGGCAGTATCGACGAGGGCAACCATTTCTGCTTCGACAGACTTGTCGGCACAGGCGAGCGGCGAGTCCTTTTCGATCGCCGAGATCTCTTCCCACGTTTTTTCGAGAGGTACGTCGGGAACCGAGCCGAGTTTGACGACGTGGCTTTTTACATCGACTCCGAATTGAGCGAGTAATTGTTTTGCCAAGGCTCCGGCGGCGACGCGGGCGGCAGTTTCTCTTGCGGATGCTCGTTCGAGAATGTCTCGGAGATCGCGTGCGGCGAACTTCTGTCCGCCGGCAAGATCAGCGTGACCCGGGCGAGGCCGCGTGACGACTCTGCGAACCTTCGGTGCTCCTTCGTTCTCGAGGACGATCGGGTCTTTCGGATCGTGAGCGAATTCCCCACCCGCTACCGCAGGTGGTACCGACGTCCCGGCAGTTGTCATAGGTTCCGCAGACATCACGTCTTGCCAATGAACGAAATCGCGATTCTCGATGATCATCGTGATCGGCGAACCGATCGTGCGTCCGTGTCGAACTCCCGAGAGGAACTCTACCTTGTCCGACTCGATCTTCATCCGCCCGCCGCGGCCGTAGCCCTGCTGACGCCGCCACAGTTCGTGGTCGATCGCGGCCTTATCGACGGGCATTCCCGCAGGCAAGCCTTCGACTATCGTGACGAGTGCCTTGCCGTGGGATTCGCCCGCTGTTGTGAATTTGAAGAACATAGGAATCAATTAACCGCAGATCAACGTAGATAGACGCGGATAAGAACGATGGTGATCTTCTGCATATTAGCGTTCATTCGCGTTCATCTGCGGTTGAAGGCTCTTTCGCTTGAAGACGATCAAACCGATGCTCGCGATGATGAGAAGGCCTCCGACTAACGTTTGCGGCGGGAGCGTTTCACCGAGGAATACGCCCCCGATAATGACGGCGAGCAGCGGTGTTACGAGCGAGATCATCATCGCCTTGGTCGATTCGATTCTACTCAAGAGCCAGTAGTAAAGCCAAAATGCGGCGATGGTGCCGGCGACGGTTAGATAGATGACGCAGCCGATGGCGGTCCAGCTCCAGTTGAGTTTCAGCGGATTACCCTCGGCGATGAGTGCGTAGGCAACTATAGCGGGAAGGCCGCAGATCATCTGGGAGAAGACGAGCGTTGCCGGGTGCAGACTGCTGCCCTTCGCTTTCACGAGGATCGACGCCTGGGCGGCGGCGTAGGCTCCGACGACGATGGCGACGCATCCGAGAAACGCCATGCTGCTCTCGACGCGGAGCTGATCGATGAAGATGACGGCGACGCCGACGACGCCGCCCGCAACTCCGATCACCTTCGCCTTCGTCATCTTCT
>DAIOWA010000269.1:0-4748 GCA_036758705.1 Pyrinomonadaceae bacterium
AGGCGGTAGTTGAAAGGAATAGGGCTCGGTACGCACCCGGGCGCATTGCTGAACTCATAAGATACGGTTGTTGTCAGGCATCAAAATCCCTTGGTGCTCCGTCATCACACTTGCGGCAATCGATCCCTACACCGATCCGTTGGGAACGTCCGGCTTCGGTAAGGATCCATTCACGGACCCGCAACGGCGGATCGTGACGCATATGCTGGTAATGGCCGCACTCAAGTCTTGCACGCCAGTGTTCCTCGTCGTCCTGATCAAAGCCAAGAATCGTCTGCTTCATTTGGTCTGGATCGAAATGCTCACATCAGTCCGTTTCGGAGCCGGTTTCCACCACAAAAAGATCGTCAGTGCGATCACCCAGCACACCCCGGAACCGATCACGAGAGGCAAGAGCTGCTTATAGTGGGCCGCCAGCGCTGCTTCGATCGTCGCAGCCAGTATCCAAAGCTGGGCGATGTTGATGAGGACCAGTAAAGCAAGCCTCGCCTGCCAGATGGCGGTCCTTCCTTGAGTAGGCGGACGGCGTTTCTTGTTTGAGTCGCTTCCCATCAATTAAGCCTCCTCATGTCCGCCCGTCAACTTCTTGCCGACCGCCCACACGCCATCGGAGCGAACCTCAACATCGACACGCGGCAGCGGCCGCGGCGGTGGGCCGTACAACACATGGCCCGTCTTGGCATCAAAGCCGCCTTCATGGCATGGACATTCAAGCCGATCATTCTCTTTCGCGTAATAGACGGGACACGTAAGATGCGTGCACTTTTGCTCGAAAGCGTTGTATTGCCCGTCGGCACTCCGGATCAAAATAGCCGTATCATTCTCATGCGGATAGACGAAGTTGAGTGCATTTCCCGGCGCCAATGCTTCTGCTCCCTCGATCTTCAATGGTGCGAAGGCGTGTTCAAAAGTAGAGTTGTAAGCGAGCTTTCCCGCGAACCCGGCAGAGCCCAGGAATAATGCACTCGACGTCAGAAAAAGGAAGTTACAAAATTCGCGACGAGTGACTTCCGATTCTTCATCGCGTTCATATGGGAATTCCTCCTGGTAGGATGCCGTCGCAACTCGCACATCAGCCTCGGTGGAGATCTCATTGGAATCGCGATCAATGGCGAGTACACTATTCACCGTTTCGTCATTTAGATACTTAGAATTCATTGCTCTTGTCCGATTCCTCCACCTGAGTGTCGATCCAGGATTCCCCGTGTTCTCCGGCTCCACCGTCGATGCCGACCCGTCCCTCGAAAACGCCGCAGCCGTCCACCCTTACCTCGTCGGCATCTGTGGGCAGCATCAGATAGACCTTAGTTTCAACCTGCTGATTGCCGAAAACATGAGCGTTTACAGGTTTTGTTCGCCGCGTCGGAACCACGTCTTCATATGTGCCGAACGTGATAGCCCCTGTCGGACAGACGCTAGCGCACATCGGCTTTAGCCCCTCGCTGGTCCTGTCGAAACACATATCGCACTTCATCTGCAGATGCATCGCCGAGTTGTATTTCGGAACACCGAACGGACAGGCGTTCACACAATTGCGGCAATCGAGACATCTTGGCTTAAGTGCCGACATCACCACGCCGTCCTCATTCTGCTTAATGGCGTCCGCGGGACAGACGAGGGCACAGGTGGGTTCAGAGCAGTGCATGCAGACGGTAGGCATCGTCGCCGTCGTCTCTCTTCGATCGATGTAATCGACAAATATCATCGAGTAGCCCTTGTGAGTGTCACACTCACGACAGGCAGAAACGCAAGAACGGCATCCGATGCACCGCTGCGGGTCGATGAACATTGTCTCCTTCATAAGCGTCCTCCTATTTCCCCTGTTGTGCCTCGCTCGAACTCGTTCCCTTTCTCCCTATTCCGAGGATCGGCAATTCTCGAGAATGGATCTTCTCGATCCGTGCCGCACAGGCTTTGAATTCCGGGATCTTCGACGTCGGGTCGAGCGCGGCATTCGTCATCTGATTTGCTGCAAGCTGTTCGCCCCAGTGATACGGAACAAAGATCGTATCGGGTCGAATGGTCTTAACGACCAATGCCGGGAAGACACCCTCGCCGCGGCGCGAAACTACCTTGACTCGTTCGCCGTCGTTGATCCCATACTTCATCGCGGTTTCCGGATGGATCTCGACGAACGGCTCAGGGCACTGCTGTACCAGAAATCCGATCCGCCTGGTTTGATTTCCCGAAAGGTACTGATGAACGATCCGGCCGCTAGTGAAGATCAGCGGATATTCTTCGTCCGGCTTCTCCGCGGCTCCTTTGTACTCGATCGGATGGAACTTTGCACGTCCGTCGTCGTGAGCAAAGCGTTCCTCAAAAAGCCGAGGCGTGCCCGTGCTTTCTTCCGTCGGACAAGGCCAAAAAACGCCGTCCTGTTTCTCTATCTTTTCGTACGTGATGCCGTAATAATCTGCCCTTCCGCCCTTCGACGCGACACGCAGTTCGTCAAAGATCTCCCGCGGAGAATTGAACTGGAAATACTTCCCGCGTCCAAGCCGGTGAGCGATCTCTTGGATGATTCTCCAGTCATGCCACGCTTCACCCGGCGGATCGATGGCCTTATTGATCTTGATGACGCGTCCTTCGCCGCTCGTCGTCGTGCCTTCGTCTTCTGACCACGTCGTGCCGGGCAGTACCACGTCCGCATATCGAGCACTCTCGGACAAGAAGAAGTCAATGCAGACGTTGAAATCCAGCCCCTCCAGCGATTCCCGAACTTTATTAATGTCGGGAAGAGAGACCATCATGTTGCTACAGATCGAGAGCAATCCTTTTATCTCACCCTCTCGCATCTTGTTAAATACCTCGACGGCAGAAACGCCCGCTTCGGGCAGTTCGGACTCGTCGATCCCCCAGACACCCGCGACATATTTGCGGTGGTCGGGATTTGTAATGTAACGATACCCAGGAAGCTGATCGGCCTTTTGGCCGTGCTCTCGTCCGCCCTGGCCGTTGCCCTGACCGGTGATAGTGCCGTAGCCGCGGCCTTTCGAACCGATCTTGCCGGTGGCTAGTACTAGGTTGATGTAGCTGAGAACATTCTCGGTACCATTTGAATGGTGCTCGATACCGCGGGCGTGCATTACCATCCCGGTTTTTGCACGGCCATAGATTTGCGCGGCCTGAACGATCTTTGCGGCAGGAACCCCTGAGATCTGTGAGGCGACATCCGGCGTGTACTTCATCGCCGCCGCTTTCGTCGCTTCCCAATCGTTCGTGCGACTATCAATAAACTCCTGATCGATCAGGCCTTCGCTTATCAGAACATTGAGAATGCCGTTTGCGACAGCGACATCGGTTCCGGGTTTAAGTTGAAGATGCAGATCACCCTGTCGAGCGGTAGGTGTTTCACGCGGATCGATGATAATCCAGACTCCCCCATTGTCACGCTGCTTCCACAGGAAGCCATTGATGATCGGGAAGGTCTCGGCACAATTTGCTCCGGCGATTATGAGTACCTCAGCAAAGGGTATGTCACTCCACGGGTTTGCCGCCCGATCCACGCCAAACGCCTTGTTGTTGCCGGCGGCGGCGGCGGACATGCAGAGGCGTCCGTTGTAATCGACATAACGTGTTTGCAATCCGAGACGCGCGAACTTTCCGACTAGATACGTTTTCTCAGTGGTCAGTGACGAACCTGAGTAAACCGCGATAGAATCCTTACCGTATTTTTCTTGCAGTGCTTTGAATCTTGAAACGACCAGATCGAGGGCCTCATCCCAGGATGCTTGCTCAAAGATTCCGTTCCGCTTGATCAGTGGATGTAGAAGACGATCCGGATGATGGGTTTGAAGATACGCCGTGACACCTTTTGGACAAAGTCGTCCTTCATTCACCGGAAACTCATACCGAGGTTCAAGGCCGACGACATGATTGTCCTCGACAAGCAGCTTCATTCCGCACTGCATTCCACAGTAAGGGCAATGCGTCGAAACGACCTTGTCGATCTTTCGATCTCCCCGCCATCCGCCGTAAGGCTCGTCGTGGAGATGCGGACCGAAGCGTTCGACGATATTGTCTAAGTGTTCAACCTTGCTCATTCAGAAACCGTTTCCTCTGACCTTGTGCCTACAAAAACTTTCTCTTTAGCCATCGGCAGATTTGCGTACGCAAGCCCGCGCATGACCCGCTTGCACCGCGGACAATAATCCTGCAGCGTATGTCCATTCTCCATTCTGTAATCGAAACCAAGTTCTTTGACCACATGCTTCAGATCGTCGATCCACAACTTACCGACAAACATTGTCCCGCAGCGTGGACAGACGGCTTGTTCCATCTCCTTCGAACGGCTTTGATATAGTTCGACACCGATCGACGCAGGCCGTTGGACAATGTGAAACAACTTTCCGAATGGGATATAGAACAGAGTCATTATCACCGTCGCCTGATGCAGAAGAGCGATGAACGCGTACATGTAACCGTCAAACCACAGACTCGAAGCCGTCAGCATCAGGCCCGAAACGGAGATCGCGATCAACATCAGGTGCGGGGTGAAATCGAGCAAGAATGATTGGTACGCGATCGCTCCGCGGTCCTTCAATCTTCTGTGGATAGCGATCGCGCATCCCGCAATGACCATCAACGCCGTGAAGTCGAGCGCGTGAAACTGTATCCATGCAAGGATGCTTCGGCCATCCAAAACGCCGGGCATCGGGAATCCGAAGAGATACGCGCGATACCCCCTCTCCCCCTCGAGCTTGAAGTGCACCCATCCAAATGACAACGGAAACGTGATCGCAGCTGAC
>DAIOWA010000270.1:0-4738 GCA_036758705.1 Pyrinomonadaceae bacterium
GGAGCCGAGGATGCTTTTCCTCGGCATGCGATCGGCTGTTCGGCCGCCTATCCAATAACCGAGGCTGAGGGCTCCGAGGATAACGCCAATGAGGCTTGTCCAAATGTATGTCGATGTGCCGATGAAGGGAGCGAGGACGCGGGAGCCTGTGATCTCGAAGATCATAACCACCGCTCCGCAAATGAGGACAACGGCGTCGAGGGTAAAGGTTCGGAGTTCCGGCTTTCGCCGGCTTTCGCTGAGATCAGGCATCAATTAATGAGGGCCACCTAAAGGTGGCCCGCGAGAAGTCTGAAAATCAGGCAGAAACTAAGCTACTGCCGTTTTTTTTTCTTCGGTGTCGGCAACGAACGTCAGCCACTCGGCACCATTTGGAGCCGGACGGCGGGCGTCGATGATCGCGAAGAACTCATCCTGAAGCCGTTTCGTGAGTTCGCCACGCTTGCCGCTCCCGATGGTTATACGGTCAACCGAACGGATAGGCGAGATCTCGGCGGCGGTCCCTGTGAAGAAGAGTTCGTCGGCGAGATATAGGGCCGAACGCTGAATCGTTGATTCGATAACCTCGATACCCATCTCACGAGCGATCTGAATGACGCTGTCACGGGTGATGCCGGGAAGTATCGAGGCTCCAAGCGGCGGCGTGATCAGCTTGCCATCTACAACAGCGAAAAGGTTCTCACCCGATCCTTCTGAGACGTATCCGCGGTCGTCAAGAGCGATTCCTTCGGCAAACCCGCCGAGCTTTGCTTCCATCTTGATAAGCTGCGAATTCATATAGTTCGCACCGGCCTTTGCCATCGCCGGCATTGAATTCGATGTGATCCGGTTCCAGCTCGACACACAGACATCGATGCCGTTCTCGAGTGCTTCTTCGCCGAGATATTTGCCCCACTGCCAGGCGGCAACATAGGTCTCGATCGGGTTAGCCATTCCGTAAACGCCGAACGACGGGTTCGATTCATCGAGTCCGCGGAAGACAACGGGCCGGAGGTAGCACGACTCGAGTCCGCTTTCGCGAATAACATTCACAGTCGCGTTAATGATCTCTTCTTTTGAGTATCCGGAATCCATCCGGTAGATCTTTGCGGAGTTAAGCAGACGCTGGATGTGCTCGGGTAGACGAAACACGGCTGATCCTTTTGAGGTTTCGTAGCATCGGATCCCTTCGAATACGCTCGAACCATAATGAACGACATGTGCCATTACGTGAATGCGCGCGTCGTCCCATTTGATAAGCTCTCCGTTTTTCCAAACAACGGGCGAGACCTTCATAGTGTTTACATCTTTATCTGCCATCTGAACTATTACTCCTTTGGTATAAAGCCTTACTAAAGTGATCTTTGATATGCCGATCGGTGAGGTGAGAAGCGGCCTGCTATACATAAAAGAATAGTACATCGGCATCGGCGAGGCAAACGTTTGTCGAGTGCTGTGATAAGGAGGAGTTATATGCAGATAACAAAAAGAGCAGGCCGCAGCCTGCTCCGTGAACCGAATTCCGATCCGATCATAGGATCCTTAATCGAGGTGCGGTATCGTCAAGCCTCGAAGTATAGGAAGTTGATCCTGCGATGACCGTAACTACGATCGGCTGATCCCCAGCTCCCTTAAGAGCCGCGGGAAGTTGGAAATCGACGTAGTAAACTCCGGGGTCGACCAAAACGCCTCCCGAGATAACCGAGGTTCCGATGATCGTCTGGCTGCCGATACGGATACTGAAATTGACCGAGCCGGCTCCTTCCACTCCCGTTAGTTTGAGCCTAAGAACCGTGGGGACGCGTTTGCCGCCTTTTACTTGTACAGTTGTGACAATAAAAGGTTCAGGAATATGCACTCGATTGACGACGTTTTCGGCTTGAGCCCGACCACCAGGGCCGATGACGCTCGAGAAAACATCGGGGCGTGTCGGGACAATGGTGACCCACCCTTTGGTTACGTGACCGTTGTTATTAATAACAACCGGGTAGTTTAGTCCCACGGTTAGGCTCGCCATCGCACGAGGTGCCACAAACTCGATCGAGCTGCTGTCGACAGATTTTAACCCGACGGTATGACCGCCGATCGTCATCGTAACGCCGCTTAACGAGAGCGGAAGCCAAAAACGCTGATTGATATCGCCAACGGCGGTCCTCGCATCAACGACCGGCGAAAGCGGCGTTGCAAAATTGATACGAGCGAGCATCCCCGGAGAAATACCCGTTACCGACGCGGGCGTGACCGGAGTCGGTGTCGGGGATGGCGAACCGGTGGGCGTTGGTGTCGGTGTTGGGGTGGGCGTCGGACTTGGAGTAGCTGTTGGACTCGGCGTAGGAGTCGGACTTCCGGTGGGCGTGATCGGGAGCAGCGACGCACCCGTGACAAATGCAAGAGCCGGATCCGTTGTGACCGAGCCTATTACGGGCGGAACGTATAGGTAATATGTCTCACTCAGCAAATCCGTGTTGCCGCCGCCGAGTTCAGTCAAGCCGAGATTGAACGCGAGACGTGACGACGAGTCGGTTGTGAGCGGCTGAGACTGGGCAAGGAATCCGGTTGAGATCGGGAACTTGGTAAATCGAGTAAATGTCGGAGCACCGGCGAGAGCTCCGGCCAGCGGAACGGTATAAAACTGGATCGGCCTGCCGGCATCCGGATTAAGGCCGTTGGCTTCGGTCGTGGCGACGAGGCCGGTCGGCATAATGTTCATACGGGTTGCCAGAACGAGCGTCGCGGGATTTCCCGATGGGTCGTAGTCCGTAAAGCCGGGGTATCGGGCAACATCACCGCCCGTCGCAGCGGTATCCGCCGTACTGCGATCGCCGACTCGCTTGAAAGTATTCGCGGCGACATCGTAAATATAGGTCGCAAAGGATGTTTGATTCGTCGGTGACGAGTTCTCAAGGTCAGCAAACGAATCGAATGCGATGAAGTTTCCGTTTCGACTGATCCGCTTTCCGCTCTCCAGGAAGTTGATCGGCACACCGGTGCTTACAGGCGTTGTTGTCGTGATCTGTTTGCCGCCCGTAGGCGCACCACCGGCGAGGTCGGCGTAGAAGACCTCTTCATTGCGGTTATCGCCTGAATTACTACCGCCGGTCACGCCGATTATCGGATTATCGCCGGAGCTCGCAAAGCTTACGCGCGATCCGTCGCCGGATATCGCGGGATTCTTGTTGAAGATGGGATTTTGAACAGGCCCGCGAAGAGTCTTGGTTACTTGATGTATCGTGCCAGACGACCAGACGAAGATCTCGTCGTTGTCCTCGGCCGGAAAAGCATTTTGACCATTATCGAGGTCACGCGTAGAAACGAAAGCGATGGTATTTCCGTCGTCGTCGATACTTGCGTCGTGATTGTCGTCGGCGATGAACGGAGCACGCAGCGACGAACCTGCCTGCGGGTATCGGCTGGGCGGCGTGTTGGTCAACCTTGAGAACGTTCCCGCGGCAAGATCTGTTACCGGAACCGGATCGCCAGAAGTCAGATCCGCCGGAGCCAATGCAGGAACCTGATAAAGGAAAAGCTCCATATTTCCGTCACATTGCTGTGGATTGACGAAAGGAGTCGAGGTCGGCAGCGGTGTAGGCGTCGGTGATCCGGTCGGCGTCGCGGTCGGAGACGGAGTCGGTGTCGCCGTGGGCGCTGCGGTCGGTGTCGGAGTCGGCGTCGGAGCCGGACAAGCCGTCGTCGGAAGCGGTCCCGGAGTGTTGTCGTCGTTACCGTCAAAGCTGCCGGGGTTGCGTCCGTCCGGGGCGGAAATGATTGACGCCGTAGCATTTGAGGCGAAGGAGATCCACAATCCGTTCTGGCTGATAACGGGGCGTTTGTTCGCGATCTCGACCTTGATATTCGCCTGTGAATAGTCGCCGAACGTATTGTTCTGTACGCTCTTCGTATCGGTTATCTGAAAGATCCGCCGCTGAGCATAATCCCAAAGGAAGATCTCGGAATTGCCGTCCGCGTTACGCGGATTTTCAGTGGCCAGATTGCCCCTTGATTCGAAAACGACGAGACGTCCGTCACCGCTGATCGAACCCGCGAACGAATCCGCCGCCGCCGAAGTGACTTGCCCGATAACCGAATCGGTCTGAGCCTTCGCCGTCGGAATGGCGAGAAGCGAAAAGATAATGGTAAATGCTACAAAAGAGCGAAGGTTCACAAACTCCTCCAAAAATACGAACAAGTGCTATACAAAACGAACAAATCCCTGGGGAAAGCACAAAAGGATTATTCTAGTGGTATGCAAGGGCATCCGCAAGCATGCCGAATTGATACTTAAATGAACGAAAAACAAGGGGTTTGATGCCGGAGACCTCATAAAGGTTTGTCTTTTCGGGATTTAACGGAGTTCGTATAAGGTTCATTAGGCCGCTTCCCTAAAAGATCGCTTTTTCTATGTCTTAATTCTTTGAATTCTGTGTTCAGAGCCGTATTTTGCAACCAACTGAGAAGGCCTTATTGCCTCACGTAAAAAACCACTTGAAGGAGGATTCGTTGCCTCAGGTGGAAAACCACACAAGAGGGTGGGGTGGTTAGTTGATCTTGTGTGGATGTGACTTTCGATTGTGATAGCATTCCGGGTGCCTGTTCGGAGGGTAGGGCACTGCTGGAGAGCAACCTGAGCGCCGTGGCAGGCGGATGTACGCGATGTACGAAAAGGGTGGGGCGAGAAGCTCCGCCTTTTTTTGATCGCGTATATCCCGGAAAGCGAAAAACTCATTTCTTTATTATTCTCGGAAGACATTGTTTCAGAGGC
>DAIOWA010000271.1:0-4722 GCA_036758705.1 Pyrinomonadaceae bacterium
CGAAGTGGCGATACTAAGAAAAGGGAAACTTGCGGCAAGCGGAACGCTCGACGAGTTGTTATCATCGCAGGCCGAGAATCAGGTTTTCGAGGTGACCCTCCGTGGAATCGACGCCGATAAACTCGCCGACGCCTTCACCAGCGCCGACCTGGTATCACGCGGCCACGGTGTAACGATCCGCGTTGACGACGAATCGAAGATCGACGCCATCCTCGCCGAGGCCCGAAAACACGGCGGCAAACTCGTCTCAGTCCAATCAGTCAAACAATCCCTCGAAGAACTCTTCGTCAGCAAGACCGGCGAGTAACTAAAGATTCTGGTTCATCTTCCTCATCCGATTCTTCCTGTTCTGTGGTGAAGAAAGATACAACCACAGAACAAGAAGAACAAGAAGAGTAAAGACAGACACTATGGAGCTCGGATCGCGGTTACTTTCCAGCGGATATTCGCGCGGTCGTCTTCGCGTTTGAACCCATCGATCGTTAGCGTGATCGGGATCGAATCGCCGGGTGCGAGCACCTCGCTCTGCTTTGGTACGACCAGCACATCTTTTTCCTTCAGCACCTGATTGAACTGGTCAACGACGGCCACATTGACCTCAAGGCCATTGATAGTCCGGTTGCCCTTGTTGCGGATATTGCCGACGATGCCCATCGAGATGCCGCCGAAGGCGTTCGCATATTGAACCGTGTTGTCGCCCGTCGAGATGATGATGTCCTTCGTGATCTCCTGAAACTCCGGCGACCCTTCGTGATAGGCATCGGCCAGCACGGCGGCTTCCTGATCGTTCATCGACGGCCGCTGCATTGCAATAAAAACGACGATCGCGATCAGCACGATACCGACAAAACTGCCGATCAGCAGCCCCTTATTTATCCCTTTCTTCTTCTCTGGCTTATCGAAAAGCATATCCATATTTGTGTCGATTAGACGCTCGTTTCCGGTCAAAAGTTCCCATAGGTTATCATCGCTTCATAGCGAATCGAAATGCGTACCTCCGATCAACCTCACCAATCCGAACGGCCGTTCGTCGAAATTGCACTGCCGCTTCCGGTCAGGCAGAACTTCACCTATCGGCTGCCCGAGCAGTTTGCCCACGCGAAAGTCGGATCGAGAGTGCTGGTGCCGTTTGGCAAACGAACGCTGACCGGATACGCGGTCGGTTTCCCTTCCAGGATCGGGCCGGAACTCGACGCAGATTCGCTAAAGCCGGTCCTCGAACTCATCGACGACGAGCCGCTGATCACCGACGAGATCCTCGAACTCACGCGCTGGTCCGCCGACTATTACGCCGCGTCGTGGGGCGAGATGCTGAAAGCTTCTCTGCCCGCGGGCATCAATGCCGCCGTCGATCAGATCGTCGCGATCACGAGCAAGGGCCAACTCGAACTCATCAACAATTCGTCGGCGAAAAATAAGCGAACTCAGGTGCTTTCCCAACTCGCTTCGGATGGCGACACCGATCTAAAGACGCTGGCCCAGCAATTCGGGGAATCGGCGGCGAAGCGGGCCGTCCGCGAACTCGCGAACGCCGGCCTCGTCAACATAAGATTCGAGACCGCTACGCCGAGCGTGAAAGCAAAACGCCGCAAAGCCGTAAAGCTGCTCAATGCCTCACCGGACGATCCATTGACCGAGGCTCAAACTCGCATCATCGAAGCATTGAAAGCGTCCGACGATCCGATCCCTTTCACCGATCTGCTCACCGCCGCCGATGTCGGTGCATCTCCGATCAACACGCTCGCCAAGAAAGGCATCGTCGAAGTTTTCGTGCAGGAGGTTTCCCGCGATCCGCTCGCCGGTGCGGAGTTACCGAAGGCCCTCGACCTCAAACTCAACGCCGAGCAGTCATTCGTGCTTTCCGAGATCTCAAACGCCGTCCGACACGGCGAGTACAAAGGATTCCTGCTCCACGGCGTGACAGGCAGCGGGAAGACCGAGGTCTACATCCGCGCGATGCAGCAGGCGTTGGCACTCGGCAAAGGTTCGCTGATGCTCGTCCCGGAGATCGCATTGACGCCGATCTTCTCGCGTAGACTCCGAGCCGCGTTCGGCGATCAGGTAGCGATACTTCATTCCAGCCTCTCGCCCGGCGAACGCTACGACGAATGGCGTCGCATAAGATCGGGCAAAGCTCGCATAGTGATCGGAACACGATCCGCGATCTTCGCACCGATCGCCGACATCGGCCTGATCGTCATAGACGAAGAACACGACTCCTCATACCGCCAGCACGAATCGCCGTTCTACAACGCTCGCGACCTAGCGGTGATGCGTGCGAACCGTGCGAATGCCGTCATCGTACTCGGCTCCGCCACGCCGTCGCTCGAATCTTTTCACAACGCGAAAGCCGGTAAGTATCAATATCTGCAGCTTCAACAGCGGATCGGCGGGCGTCCGATGGCGACGGCCGAGCTGATCGATATGCGCGAGGTGTTCAAGCGTGCGGGTAAAGATGTCGTCATCTCGCAGCAGTTGATCGACGCGATTCGGGAGACTCACGCCAAAGGTGAGCAGTCGATAATCCTGCTGAACCGACGCGGATTTTCGTCATTCGTCCTATGCCGAAGCTGCGGTGAAACGCTCCGCTGCATCAACTGCGACATCACGCTCACCTATCACCGCCACGAGAACAAGATCACCTGCCACTACTGCAACTATTCGACGCCGACGCCGAAGGTCTGCCCGTTCTGCGAGAGCGAGTTTCTATACTTCGTCGGGCAAGGGACAGAACAGATCGAGAGCATCCTCGAAAAGAACTTCCCCGATCTTCGCATCGCCCGCATCGACCGCGACACGATGAAACGCAAAGGCGAGATCGACCGCCTGCTGCTCGCCTTCGACCGCGGCGACATCGATATGCTCGTCGGCACGCAGATGCTCGCGAAAGGACACGACTTTCACAACGTGACGCTGGTCGGCGTGATATCGGTAGATGCAGGATTGGGAATGCCGGATTTTCGATCGGCGGAGAGGACGTTTCAGTTACTGACGCAGGTGGCGGGACGTGCCGGTCGCGGCGATCTGCCCGGGCGCGTGCTCATCCAAACCTACCACCCCGAACACTACGCGCTTCGCTACGCCGTCGAGCAGAACTACGAAAAGTTTTACGACCACGAGATCCGTTTCCGCCAGCGAATGTCGTATCCGCCCGTCGTCGCACTCGCGTCCGTACTGATCCGCCATCAGGATCTTGAGACCGCACACAAACAAGCCGCGATCCTAAAACAATCGCTCGACGCCGTCAACACCGACAAATCCGTCCGCATCATCGGCCCCGCGTCCGCGTCGATCGCCCGGCTCAAAAACGAATACCGCCTCCAGATCATCCTCCGATCCCAAAGCCGCAAACAACTCCGCGAAACACTCGACGCCGCCCTCGACCAAGCCCCCGCCCTAGGCGGCGACCTCCGCCGCTACAACATCGAGATCGACCCCCTCAACCTCCTCTAACCGCCTCAGATTAATTTCCAGCCAATGAAAATCCCCACACCGCCACAACCACATTCCGCATCAAAAACGCGACCGCGAACGAGCGTAACGATCGAAATTGTCCACTGTCCATTTTCAATTATCCACTGAAAAGGGCCACCCGAAAGCAGCCCCCAAAATATCGCAATTTCGCAGATCCGACACCGAATCGATTATTCACGAGGATCGGTCACGTCTGGCTATGGATCACTCAGAGCCGGTTTAACTCCACAACATTCTTCCATGTATTGCCTGCGTCTTCGGACATATAGACGGAATCCCTGCTGATCACCCATGCTGTACGATCACCAACGAAGTGCACTTCTCGTAAAGGCTCTCCATTTGAAAAAACCTTAACCCAGCTTTTTGCGCGGTCGGTCGATCGAATCAGAACGCTATCATCATGCTGTGGTTTGTCATGCGGTGAATTCGGAATTCGTTCCTCGACTGCAAGAGCGATACCAGACGAGTTCATGCTAATTGAGAAGACATTCGAACTTGGGAAAATCGTCTTTACACGAGACCAACTCTTGCCCCCGTCACTCGACAGGTGCATGCCAGCACCAACGTTCATTCCTACAAGACAGTTGTTGGTATCACGACAGGAGATACTCATGAGATCCGCTTTCTCTCCAATGCTCACATCTGACCATGTACCTTCCCCGACCGGTCGGCGAAGGACTCTTCCGTTTGTCATGAGTAGCCAAATGACGCTCTCATCGAAAAAGTAGACTTGGTTCGGATAGGCATCTAAAGTGCTACTCGAAAAGTCGCTAGACGGGTAAATAAGCGACCAGTCTCGACCTTCATCGACCGTTAACCATATCTCGGAGCCCGTTCTAATACTACCTACTCGAGAAGAGGCGAAAAGCGGAATTCCTCCAAAACTAGAAACAAGGTGTTCACCAGAGGCTAATATTGGCTCCCAGTGCTCACCGCCATCACGAGTCGACCATAAGCTCGCACGATCGCCATACCATCCAAGATTCTCGTCGCGGAAAGAAACGTTCTCCGCCGGTTTTTTTTCAACCGATTGGCCGGTCTTCAAATCAAAAAAATACAAGTGTGCGTTCTTTACAAACCAGAAGCCGTTCCGTGTCGGTGAAAACGATGATATCGTGGGAGTTTCCGCAACCGTACTGCTCAAGGGCTGACCCTCCTGAACAGCAGTTGATGACAAATTTGTCCCCGAGCATCCCCAGCTCAACAAAAAAACCGAAAGAAGGTATAGACGGCTTTTGTAAATCCTGA
>DAIOWA010000272.1:0-4713 GCA_036758705.1 Pyrinomonadaceae bacterium
AAACCACAGAACAGGACGAACAAGATGAACAGAACCAGAATTCTTAGTCTGATACGCCGATAGGCCAAACGGCCATTCGTCTTGCAGATACCCGACAATTAAAGATGAATTATAGCCTTTTCGGGATGCACGTTACCAAAGCTAAAGGGCGGGAAACCTTATCAGTTTACCCGCCCTTAATGTTCAGATCGCGACCGATCTAGTTGAAGCTCGCCAGAGCTTCAGCTTCCGCGTCATAGACGTCAAAAACCGTAAGAAGCTTGGTGATGGCCAGCAGATCCTGGATCTTCTGCGTCAAATTGAGAAGCTTGAGGCTGCCGCCTTCTTTGTTAACGGCGGTAAAGCTCGAAACCAGTTCGCCGATGCCGCTCGAATCGATGTAACCCACAGCACCAAGATTCAAAAGGATCTTGTTCTTGCCCTCGCCCAAAAGACGGCGGATCGCGCTTCGGAGAGCTACACTCCCTTCACCGATCGTCACCTTGCCTTCGAGGTCAAGGATCGTTACATCGCCGGCCTGGCGTTCCGAAATGTTGATATCAGACATTGTTCTCTCCTAAGTATTTTATGTTGAATTTCGATAGGCGATTTTAGACCAGTTATTGAGGCAATGTCCAAAACCACAGCACAAAATCTATTGTTTCTTGACCATTCGGACGATCGTTCCGCCGCCTTCGGCATTGGTCCACTCGACCTCGTCCATAAATGCCCGCATGAAAAGTATCCCGCGACCGCTCGCCTTGAGCAGATTTTCAGGGTTGGTCGGATCCGGAATATCTTCGGGATCGAAGCCCGCTCCGTGATCTCTGACCGACATTTCGAAGGTCCCGCTCTCCTTTCGCATACGGATCTCGACGATCTTCGATTCGTCAAACTTGTTTCCGTGCTTGACGGCATTCGCAACCGATTCGCGGACAGCCAGATCGATCGATGAAATAAAGTCATCGCCCAAACCCGACTTTTTCGCGAAGTTGTCCGCTTTCAGCGCCGCTTCATCGACGGATTCGATGCGGCTCGGCAGATTGAATTCTTCCTGCAATGTCACAATTAATTGATTGTAAGGTAAAGGTTTGTATCACCGCCTGTCAAGACAAATGCGGGCCAAATGTCTAGAATTAACTGCAAGTGAAAGTATCTTCAACCAGCAAGGTCGCCGGAACCATCAACCTTCCCGGCGACAAATCAATATCTCATAGAGCGGCAATGTTCGCGGCGATCGCCGAAGGCACGAGCCGCATATCGAATTTTGCATCCAGCGCGGACTGTTGGTCGACTGTGTCATGTTTGCGTTCTCTGGGTGTCAGGATCGAGGGCGAAGGCAGCAGCGACGTGACAGTTCACGGCGTTGGGAAAACCGGCCTTTCAGCCCCTTCCGAACCGCTCGATTGCGGCAACAGCGGCACGACGATGCGGCTGATCTCTGGCATTCTCGCAGGCCAGCCTTTTGCATCTACGCTGATCGGCGACGAGTCGCTGAGCGGGCGTCCGATGAAGCGGATCATCGGGCCGCTTACCGAAATGGGTGCGGTTTTGGAAGCCGTTGATGGACACGCGCCGTTAACGATCAATGGTGTAAATCCACTGAAGCCATTGAATTTTGAGATGCCGGTTGCATCGGCACAGTTGAAGTCGTGTGTCCTTTTGGCGGGCTTGAATGCAGATGGCGAGACCTCAGTAACAGAACCCGTTGCCACGCGCGATCATACCGAGCGAATGCTGAGAGGGTTCGGCGTCGATGTTCGCGAATCTGCCGCAGGATCCGGGAAGCTTGTTTCGGTTTCGGGTGATGCTCGCCTGACTGCCACGGATATTCAGGTGCCGTCGGATGTTTCCTCCGCTGCATTCTTTCTGGTCTCGGCGTCGTGTCTGCCGGGTTCACGGATAGAGATGCCGGGTGTTGGGTTGAACCCAACTCGGACAGGGATCGTTGATGTCCTTCGACGATTCGGGGCGGCGATCGAAACGGCCGATGAGATCGTTTCGGGCGGTGAGCCTATCGGGACGCTGATAGTCTCGGGCAGTGATAAGCTCGGTGCCGAGAATAACCGCGTTGATGGAGCGATCGTCGCGAATCTGATCGACGAGGTGCCGATACTCGCGGTGTTCGGTACGCAGACCGAGACCGGAATTGAGATCCGCGATGCGGGCGAGTTGAGGATAAAGGAATCAGACCGCATCGCAGCTGTCGCCGAAAATCTCCGGCGCATGGGAGCGGATGTCGAGGAGTTTGAGGACGGCCTTCGGGTCGGGCCATCGAAGCTCAGAGGAGCGGTGATCGACACCTTTCACGATCATCGGATCGCGATGGCGTTCGCGATCGCGGGGCTGTTTGCTGAGGGCGAAACCGAGATCCGCGGGGCCGAGTGTGCCGCCGTGTCATTCCCTGAGTTCTTTGACGTGCTATCCTCAGTTTCAAATGGATAACGGGCGGCGGATCGCACTTACAGGCTTTATGGGCGTTGGCAAATCCAGCGTCGCACGGCATCTTTCGTCGATCGTGGGATGCGATCGGCTGGATCTCGACGGTTTTATCGAACGCAACACCGGCCGGACGATCGCGGATATTATTAACACGGATGGCGAACAGGCGTATCGTGTGATCGAGACGGAAAATCTTATCAGAGCATTGCGGGACACCTCCGCTCGTATCCTTTCGCTCGGCGGCGGGACGTGGACGATCCCGAAGAACAGAGAATTGCTGGTGGGCGACGGAGTGACCACGGTGTGGCTTGAATCGACCTTCGAGCACTGCTGGACGAATATCTCGAAATCGCGCAAGGAACGTCCGCTGGCGAAGAACAAAGATGCCGCCAGACAGCTTTTTGATTCCCGCCAAACCGTGTATTGTCTTGCCGATTGGCATTTCATCGTGCGCCCGGAATTCACGTCTTATGAGATCGCAACCCAGATATCCGAACAGGTTTTTTCATAGGTCGTATTAGTAACTTTTGGGTTGAAAAAACTTCTGCTATACAGCAAGATAACTTGAACGAATAGTTTTATAAGCCCACGTTTGCAAATGAATAGAGGCCCGATGTGCTTTTTCGCGGGTCGCAACGAATAGTTACAAATTTTCGAACCAACTTTTCAGGAGGGAAAATGAAAGTAAAATTCTTTACTGTTTTAATGCTCGCGATCGCCATGATGGCCGCCGCGTGCGGAAAAAGTGACGCCGCTCTGGCGACTGCGGTCAACGATAAATTAAAAGCGGATGGCGTGACCGGCGTGACCGCCACTGTCAAAGACGGCGTCGCGACGCTGACGGGCGAAGTCGCCGATGTGACCGTTAAATCAAAGGCCGAAACTTCGGCAAAAGCTGTCGAAGGTATCAAGTCTGTGACAAACAGCCTGACGACCAAGCCGCTTCCGACCGCGACTCCGGCTGCTGCTGATCCGGCTCTGACGGGCAAGATCACTGAAGACCTGAAGAAAGCAGGATGCACAGGAGCATCTGTTTCCGTCGTCAACGGCAAGGTTACCGTAACGGGTGAAGTTCCGGCGGCGAAATACGCCACTTGCATCCAGACGATCCAACAGTCAGGTATCACCGGGATCGACAACCAGCTCAAGAAGGGAGCCTAAACAAGGAGGAGAAAGAAATGTCAGCACAGGAAAAATATCAATCGCTTCTTGAGCTCGCTAACGCTAACGGCACGACCTATGAACTTACCGAAGGCGATGGCGGAACACTCGTTGTTACCGGAACCGCTCCTTCTGCCGAAGCGAAGCAAGCGCTTTGGGACGAGTACGAAAGGCTCGATCCGGACTTTAAATCGAACGACCTGATCCTGAACATCTCAACCGGAGATGCCGCCGGCGGCGGAATGCATACGTACACGGTCGAATCAGGCGACAACCTGAGTAAGATCGCGAAGCAGTATGGCATCCAGTGGAAATCCATCTGGGATCACAATCGCGATATCCTGAAAGATCCCGACAAGATCTACCCGGGCCAGGAATTGAAGATCCCGATGTAAACCTTGCCTCAAGTGGTTTTAAGTGAGGATGTCCGAAAAGTCAGAATTTGTCCCTGAAAGGGACTGATCCGATAGCGCGGGGTAGAGTGAGCCTAATGGCGAGCGACACCCCACGATCGCTGTTGGCCATGTTCTCGACCCTGTAAGGGTCGCACTATCAATGGTTTAATGCGACCCCTACAGGGTCGGTCTGCTCGATGTCCCCAAACCGGACGTTTCGCTTTGCTCAACATCCGGCTATTGAATGTGTCGCCTTCAGCGACTTTTCAGACAGGCTCTCCTTTACTAGTGGATCATGCTTCGAGATCCTTCTTCAGCCTCGTCAGCATTTCAACGCTTGGCGAGGCATATTTATTTATCCATCGGTCGTAGATCTCGCGGATCGGGACGGCGTTTAGGTAGTTCCACCGATAACGGCCTTTCTTTTGGCTGAATACTAAACCCGCTTTTTCCAGCACGCCGAGGTGCTGCATCACGGTACATCGGTCGAGTGGTTCTAGTTTTTTGCAGATATCGCCCGTAGTTAGCGGATCATCCGTCAAAAGATCGAGGATCTCGCGTCGGCGGCTATCCGCCAGGGCTTTGTAAACGAGATCGTCATTCTTTTCTCTTGACATGTTATAAAAACATAACATATACTCGGCGCTCTTGAAAAGTTCAGAGTGCGAGCCTCAGCTCGTACCAACGTGGCCCAGAGATATCCTTTGGAAAACGAAAGTACGCGATGAATCGCGCA
>DAIOWA010000273.1:0-4710 GCA_036758705.1 Pyrinomonadaceae bacterium
AGGTTTGCGATACCTGTCGCGGAGTTTTCGTCGCCGTCAAAGAAGGACATCCGGCCTATCATCGATGGTAGCGTGGGAACGCAGGCGTCCCGCCTGCAGGTTTGCGAAGCAAACTAGGAAACTCGAAGCTTCGCAATCTGTTCAGCGTACTCGACCTCCAAATTCAGTTTCTGAAGCCAAGCCATCTGTTCTCGCATCAGCAATGGCAGATGAACCACATCAGACAAGGCGTAGTTGACGAGGTCGTCCATCCATATGCCGTCCCATTTCTTGGTAAATTTCGCACGCTGAGATTTATCGAGGTCGATGGCGAAATAGCGGTAGAGCGTTTCGGCGAGTGATGCCGACTGGTTCGCTCCGCGGGTTAGAACCTTTTCGGCGATCATGGTGTCGAAAACGTTCCCAACTGCAACGCCAGCGGCGGTCAGGAATTCGAGGTCAAACTTCGCATTGTGAAAGACTTTCACGATCGCGGTATCGGCGAGCAGATCGGCAAATCGACCCATCGCGATCCCTTCGCTCAGCGGCACAAGTACGTTGAACTCTCCATCCGAAAACTGGATCGAATAGAGCTTGCCGTATTTAGGCGACAGGCCCGACGTTTCGGTATCGCAGCCGAGAACGGACGCTTGAGCTAGCCGTTCGCATGCTGATGCGATCTCACTTTCGGTTCGGGTGATAAAGACTTCCATGCGGATCCGATTTAATTTTCCCGCAAAGAGGCAGAGACGCAAAGAGCGGTTCGGTTGTATTATTCTGAAAGAACGATATGGCAACCAAACTTACCGCTATCGAAGCCCGCGTTCTCGCGAGTCTTGTTGAAAAACAGTTGACGACGCCGGAGTATTATCCGCTCACGCTAAACGCGCTGACCGCGGCCTGCAACCAGAAAAGCAATCGTGACCCAGTGATGTCGCTCGGCGATACCGAGATACAGACCGCGATCGACAGCCTTCGGGATCAAAGTCTTGTTTATCTTTATTACGGCTCCGGAACCCGCACGGTGAAATACAAGCATATGCTGCCGAGCGTTTACGAACTGGATGCGGCGGGTGTGGCGGTCATGGCGGTGCTGATGCTCCGCGGGCCGCAGACGATCGGCGAGATCCGCGAAAGGTCGGGGCGAATGCATGAGTTTGGCGACCTGAACGAGGTTCAGGAAACGTTGGATGACCTCTCACGACGCGACGAACCGCTGCTCGTCCGGCTCGAACGTCAGCCTGGTCAAAAAGAAGCTCGCTACGCTCATTTGCTCTCCGGTGAGGTTGACGTCTCGAGTTTACCGACGCCGGGTGAGAAACGATCATCAGGATCCGCCGATGCGTCACGCATCGAAACACTCGAAACGGAGATCGCTTCGCTAAAAAACGAACTCGCCGAATTCAAAGCGACATTCGACGAGTTTCGGAAGCAATTTGATTGATAGGTTAGTGCCCGTTCAGGTGCTTTTTTAAGAGATCGTTCAACGCGGGCTGATCGATGGGTTTGTATAGAACATCAGAGCATCCGGCCTTTCTTGCTTGTTCGAGAATGTCGCGATATGCCGTGACAGCGACGATAGGCGTTTCGTCGAGATCTTTCAGCTTCTTGATCAATGTCGCTGTCGAAAGTCCATCGAGCAGCGGCAGCCCAATATCCATTAGGATGAGATCGGGCTGAAATTCTTCGGCTTTTTCGATTGCTTCGTATGCGCCGGCAGCCTCGATCACCGAAACTCCTTGTTTCTCGATCATCAGCCGGATCATTGCCCTCGAATCCTCAACGTCTTCAACTACCAATACTCGCTTTTGCATCATTCACCCCAAAGTTCGATGTACAAGCAATGTTTGCAAGCTTATGTGATGCAGGAGATGAAGGCAAAGGTTCGACCAAAAACAGCATGACGGACAGCCAGAATTGCGGACGTTGACAAAGGTATCAATGGACCAGAAATCGAAAGTCCTAATATTTTTCGTTGCCTTTTCTACCCAATGGGAACTCTATAGACCTTCTTTCAGCGAGGCATTGAAAAGGCCGATAAGCCGTGTCGATTCGCGTTTGAACGCGGCGGCGGTGTCCTGAACAGCACGAAGACGGATATTCACGTCTTTTTCATCGTCCAGCATTTTGATAAGCCGGCCCGCGGCGAAATATAGCCGCGTCTCACGCTGGCGCGTACCATCCACGCGGACAAGTCCGAAGACGAGTTGGCCTCGGGCATCAAAAAGGAACTCGCTGTTCGTGATCATTGCTGAGCGCTTTGTCACAACATTGACCTTCAAAAGCCGGCTCGGATAGGGATCTTTCTCGCGGTCGCCGTAGGTGTAGTAAAACTTCGAGATGTTCGAATATGTTCCAACCGCCGGATATTGATTCCCCGTCTTGTTCACCGTCAATTCGACCGCGTAAGTATCCGAATACGGCGCCTCTCTCTCAGCTACCTCGATCGCGCTGTTAGTACTCGTGTACAGACTCCGAATGTCATCGACGCGCTTGTCGGTGGTTTGAGCCTGCACGGCGAAAACTGTACAGATCAGCAGACCTGCGTGCGCTATAATTCTTCGTATGAAGGCTCCGGTCGTTACATCTTCAAAAGACGTCATGGGCGGTACTCCTGTGTTTACCGGCACTCGCGTGCCGACTCAAACCCTGATCGATTTCCTGACAGCAGGTGACAGCATAGACGATTTCCTTGATGGCTTTCCAACGGTTAGTCGCGAACAGGTCATTGCGTTCCTTCGTGAAGCCGAACAACGAATGGAGAAGATCGCGGCTTGAAGATCCTGTTAGACGAATGCGTTGACCGCCGATTTACACGAGAGTTTGGCGACTTGTACGTCCGTACCGTTCCGCAGATGGGATGGGCCGGCGTCAAGAACGGCTCGCTCATGCGACTTGCGGAAGCTGAATTTGACGTCTTCGTCACAGTGGATCGAAACCTTTCTTATCAACAAGACATACCACGCTTTTCGATTGCGCTTATTGTCATAGGTTCGGTATCGAATCGATACGCCGATCTGAAACAGTTCGGCGGACGTGTGATCGTAGCCCTTGAATCCGCGGGACCCGGAACCGTCACCCTTATTTCGTAAACTAACCGTCCTACAAATTCTTCAAAACGTAATCCGTCATCATCGAGTACCAATGATGCACCTGGGCCGGGTTTGTGACGCCGTGGCGTTGGGTCGGGTAGAGCATCAGGTCGAACTGTTTGCCGGCTTTTTGAAATTCAAACATCAGCTTGGTCGTGTTTTGCATATGAACATTGTCGTCCATCATCCCGTGGATCAGCAGGAGCTTGCCGTTCAGATTCTTTGCAGCATTAAGGACTGAGGTTCGCTGGTATCCATCGCGGTTGTTCTGCGGCGTCAGCATAAACCGCTCAGTGTAGATCGAATCATAGAGCGACCAGTCGGCCACGGTTCCGCCGGCGACGCCCATCTTGAACGACTTGCTGTGAGTTAACGCGTACGACGTCATAAACCCGCCGTAGCTCCAGCCGAACATTCCGATGCGGTCGGGGTCGACGAACGTCAACGACTTCAGATAGCTCACGCCGTCTTCGATGTCGCGAAGCTCGAGTTCGCCGAGACGTTTGTAAACCGGCCAAGCCGACTCCTCGCCCTTGCCGCTCGCCGAGCGGTTGTCGCACACCCAGATCACATAGCCCTTCTGCGCGAGCATTTGAAACCACATATAGCGGCTCGCTCCCCAGCCGTTGCGTACCTGCGGTGCATGCGGGCCCGCGTAGGTGTAGATGAGCACCGGATACTTCTTGTTCGCGTTGAAGTCCGGCGGGCGTATCATCATCGCTTCCATTTCGAACCCGTCGCGGGTCTTTACGTTAAGGAAATCCGCCGTTCCGAGCTTGTACTGAGCCAGGGCATCGACCTGATTCTCGTTTATCGTCCTGATGAGCGTTCCGTCAGACTTATAAAGCCGCTGTTTAGCCGGCGTGTTCACGTCGCTCCAGCCGCCGACGTAGTGCGTAAACGTCGAATTAAAGAGCGCCGAGTGCGAGCCTTCGCCCTGCGACAGCCGCTCGATCGTGCCGTCGGCGATCTTCACGCGATATATGTTTACCGCGATATGGCTGTCTTTGGTGGCCGAAAAATACGCCCAGGTGTTCTCGGGATCGATACCGTAGAATTCGCGCACTTCCCACTTGCCATCGGTAAGCTGCCGGATCAACTTTCCGCGGCCATCATAATGATAAAGATGCCGCCAGCCGTTCTTCGCGGACTGCCAAATGAACGACCCATCCTTCAACTGTTCCGGATTGTCGTAAACCTCTACCCAAGCAGCCGTCGTTTCCTGAAGTGCGCGCTCGGTCTTGTTCGGCAGTTCGACTGCGTTCAGATCAAGAAAGGTCTGTTCGCGGTTGAGTGCCTGGTATATCACGACGCCGCTGTCCCGCGACCACGTCACACGCGCGATCAATAGGTCTTCAGGTTTGTACGCATTCAGATTCGCCCATTTCACGGAATCGCCGATCCGCTGAACTGCGGCGGGGAGCCGGGTTCCAATACCTGGAATTCGACCGGCGTTGGGGATGAAAGATGTCTTCAGAACGTCGGCAACGCCGAGCCGAACGGTCGGGTTCGGATCGCCGGGCTGCGGATACGGCGTGTTCTCGATCGCCTGATCGGTCACCGTGTCGTTGGGCAGTATGAAAGGCGGTACCTTCGAATCGTCGAGCCGCAGGAACGCGATCTTTGACGAATCCGGCGA
>DAIOWA010000274.1:0-4702 GCA_036758705.1 Pyrinomonadaceae bacterium
TCGCCAAATTTCAGTTCGGGAATGAACTGCTTGTCGATACCTGCCGGCGTCTCTTTCTTGTCCCAGACCTGCTCGGGGATCATTAGGCCTTCATTGGCAAACGCCAGCATATGGTCGAGCCGTTTTCTCGCCGCTGCCATAAAAAGATCGCGCGGTTGTGTTCCCGTCACCGAAAATCTGATCGGAGTATTCGCGGCCGCAATCTCGTACTGCCCGCGTTCGCCTGAGAGCAGCACCCAGAGCCTGCCTCTGCCGGTGTATTTCCCGTCCCAATTCCAGCGGCGGCCGTCGTCCATTTCGCCGTAGCCGTCGTGGTTATAGCGATAGAACGCGGTGCCCTTCGGCGTTTCGACCCTGATGACCTGGTCGATAACTTTTAGCGACTTCACGATCAGCGGATGGTCCGCCCGGCGGATTCCGAGCCGGACGAGCTCCAGAAATCCGGCATCGACTATCTCGCGTTCATCGAACCTTCCGGCACCGTTGTTGAGCTCTATCTTGTCTCCGGCATCAGGTTTGCCATTCTGCGTGATGCGGAGATAGTAGTTGCCGTCGCCGTATTTGCCGGTCGTCGTCGCCGTCCATTTCTCGATGTTTGCTTCCCATTCGTCCGCGGTTCTTAGGTAGAGTTCGGCCGCGGCCGTATCGCCATTTCGGCGAGCGATCTCGGCCGCACATACCAGGCCGGCGATCTCCGCCGCGATGGTCGAGGGCGAATAGCCCGACTCTTCTTCCCAGCGTTCCTGCGGGGTCGCGGGGCCGTTCTTAACAATGAAATCGGCCGCTTTCTTTACGTGTTTTTCCCACGTCACCTTGTCAAACCGCTTGAGCTCATAGGCCATTATTAGCGGGTAGGCAACCTCGTCCATCTGCAGCGAACCCCAAAAGGGCCGACCGTCAAGCCACGAGTTTTGCGGGAAACTTCCGTCGGGTTTTTGCTGAACTTTGAATAGAAAATCGAGCGCACGCTCCGCCGCCGCACGGTCGCCGATGGCCATAAACGCCGTAAATACCTGATAAAGATCGCGCGACCAAACAAGGTGATAGCCGCCTATGTTCGGCTCATTGGCGTTCGCGCCGCCGCCCCACGGCACGCTCATCGAAGCAATGTTCGCCCCAGGATTTGCCTTATCCTCGTGCACCTTGAGCTGCATCGCCGCCATATTGAACTGCGCCTGATACTTCGCGTCAACCTTCGGCAACGTCCTGACATAATCCGCCCAGCCTTTTTCGTATTCCGCTCGGATCTTGTCAAAGCCCCGCTGCCTACTTCTATATGACGCACTTTTTGCTTCGACCAAAGCAAGCCTGTCGGAGAAACCGATGAACGCGGTGAATCTTTTTGGCGAATCGATCTTCGCGAGTGAGGCAACATTTCCATTTGCAGCGGAACGAAAGGTATTCAAAATCCTTCCGTGTTGCTTTAGGTCCTTGAGTCCGTCGTTTACACCCACATAACCAACGGTCTGGCTAGAGATCGGAGAACCCGCGATCATCAAATTCACCCCGTGATATTTGTCTCCCAGCGATTCCCTGAAGCCGATGCCATCCCCGGAGTCGTTCATCCCGGAATTTCCCAACGAGGGGTCAAAATAGATGTACAAATCAAGATCCTCGCCCCTCGGCTCGAATTTTAGGTCGATCAGTACGGTATCGTTCTCAGGATCGGTCACATACGTTTTGGTAATCTTCCACTCGCCAGACTTCGCCGTGTTTGCCTGTTGAAAGGTTAGCGAATCCGGCCGGGCTACACGGATCTGGTGGATGGCGTCGTTCTGCTCGGTTTCGACCCTTTTTGTTTTTGGATTGACGACGACGAATTGCAGAAGGTGGATATTTGCGACGGTGACGTCTGGGAAATACACCTCGGTCAAGACACCCTGCGCTAGCGTGAACCAGACCTTGCTCGTCGTGCTCACCGATGTGCCGACGCCCTGTTTTGCCGCGGTCGCCCACTGAGCATCTTTGCCCGGCCCGCCGGGTGCCAACGTCTGCGTTGAAACCGCAACCGCGAAGATCCAAGTCGCGGCGACGAGACGCATTAAGCGAGAGGCGACAAATGAAAGAGGGTAAATGAGAAATGAAAATGCGGAGACCGGCTGTTTACCAAGTATCGTGCTAAGCGAGAATAGAATTTTGGTCGTGAGCTTCATATCGTCCGGCTGCTACTTCGGGGGGAATTGGAACTCAAGCATGTTCGAATCACTTTCGACGGAAGATCCGGAAGCCGTGGCCCTCCAGGCTGACCGCCGGCAATGCCGCCGGCCTCTCGGAAGCATTTGGAGTCACATCTTCAAAGCTGCCACTCGCTTCGACTGTCCCGACGAATGGTGTGCTCGACATATTTATCGCGACGATGATCTCTTCCGTTCCGGCACGGCGCGCGAATGTCAGAACGCGTGCCTCGTCCGAATTCCGGAGCCATCGCAGCTCGCCGCGGCGTAGCGCGTTCGACGACTTCCGCAAAGCGATCATCGCGGGATAAAACTTGACCATCTCCGGCCGCCGCTCGGCAAACTGCCAAAAGATCGGCCGCTTTTCAAAAAGCGCCGGAGCACCCGATTCCGTCGTGTCGCCCGCCTCCATTCCGTTATAGATGAGCGGAATGCCGTCGAGCGTAAAGACGAACGCTTGGGCAGCGAGCGCCCCCTTTTCGCCAAAGCGAGCGATCGCCCGCCGTTCGTCGTGATTGTCAGAGAACCGCATCTTCAATGTGCCTTTTGGGAATTTCAACGCCTGGTCTTCCCAGACCTTGCGTATCTCGGATGCCGGCTGCTGACCGTGCATCACCTTGTCGAGTGTCGCATGCATGGCCCACGAGTAATCCAGGTTGAAAGCCTTCGGGTGCAGATCGGGAGATTCCCACTCCGCGAGCCAAAGTGTATCGGCCTTCACCTTGTCGACCTCGGCACGCGCGGTCTCCCAAAAGTCGGTGGGCACAAATCCAGCGACGTCGCATCGAAATCCGTCAAGATCGAAATCACGCACCCAAAACTTGAGCATTTCGATCATGTACTTCCGAAGCTCCGGGTTGTTGTAATTTAGGTCCGCGACGTCGGCCCAATCTGCCACGGGCGGAATGATCTCGCCCTTGTCATTCTTTGTGTAGAACGCAGGCGTCTTCATCATCACGCTGTCCCACGCAGTGTGGTTAGCGACGATGTCGATGATCACCTTGATCCCGCGTCGATGCGATTCGGCGACGAGGCGTTTGAGATCGGCGGCGGTACCGTAGTCCGGGTTGATGGCATAGAAGTCTTTCACGGCATACGGCGAACCGATCGTGCCTTTTCTCTTCGCCTCGCCGATCGGGTGGATCGGCATCAGCCATAGCACATCCACGCCGAGAGTCTTTAGACGGTCGAGATCTTTCGTGATGCCGTTGAAATCACCAGTTGCCGAGTATTGCCGCGGAAAGATCTGATAGATCACCGCGTCCTTAACCCAGTCTTGCGACGGGCGAGCGTTTTCCTTCGAAAAATCTCTCGCCGGCTGCGCATCGCACATTACAGCAAAAGCGGTCGCTGCAATGAAAAGGAAAAGTAGTCTATATATGTTCATTGGACCTAACCTCTGGACACAAACTCTAGTTTGCGAATGCAAAGTAAGTAATTATCGGCAGCACACCTATAGCGGCTAATGTCCGGCGGCTGAAACTCCTTCGGTTTTGGCAGACCCGACATCCTTAACAATAAATACCGCCGCGGCCGCGACGAGTAGTGAAATTCCGCCGAGCATCACGGCGTTCAAAGGGTTGTCGCCGAGCAGCGGCTTGTAGATCTGCGGCGTGAGGAAGCTTTGCACGACCTGCGGGATAACGATGAAGAGGTTAAAGACGCCCATATAAACACCCATGCGTTCCGGACGGATCGCGCCTGCAAGGATCACGTACGGCATCGAGAGGATAGACGCCCACGCGATTCCGACTCCAGCCATCCCGATCCATAAAAAATACGGACCCGTTGCAAAATACGTCGAGATCAACCCGAGGCCGCCCAGGGACAAACAAAGAACGTGAACCCCTTTTCGCCCCAGCTTGTTTGCCAGCGGCGGTATAGCGAATGCGACGAGAAAGCAGACGAGATTATATATGGCGAAACAAACGCCGCCCCACTCCGTTCCCTCTTTGAACGCCGCCGAGCCTTCCTCGGACCCGCCAAACACATGCCTGGCGACCGTAATGCCGTAGTATTGCCACATGAACGGCAACGCGAACCACGTAAAAAACTGCACAATCGCGAGCTGCTTCATCGTGGTCGGCATATCGCGTACCGCTTCGCTGATCTCTTTGAAAATGTTCCCGACGATGCTGCCTTCGGAGTTCTTTTGGCGGAACGATTCGATATCCTCGGGCGGAAATTCGTCCGTCGTATAAACCGTCCACAGCACAGCAAACAGAAAAGCGGCGGCACCGACGATGAAGGCGATCAGCGTCGAGTAAGGAATGCCGCTTTTCATGATCCCGACGACACCGAAGAGCGTGAGGATATAAGGCAGCGCATTTGCGAGTGTCGACCCGATCCCAATGAAAAACGACTGCATCACGAAACCGAGCGTGCGTTGCTCTTCGGCAAGCTTGTCGCCGACGAACGCGCGGAACGGTTCCATCGTAATATTGATCGAGGCGTCCATTATCCAAAGCAGCCCGGCCGCCATCCAGAGAGCTGACGAATTGGGCATGAGGACCAGGCAGACGCTCGCG
>DAIOWA010000275.1:0-4682 GCA_036758705.1 Pyrinomonadaceae bacterium
AATCTTGCGTTCAACGGAAAGTTGACCGGAAATCTGACCGATCCGACGATCGACGGAAAGGCGTCGCTCGCGTCGCTGAGCCTGCGTGGACGCGAGGTCGGGTCGGTTTCGACGGATGTGTTTGTGTCGCCGTCGGGAACGGAACTCCGCAACGGAATGCTGCGCGAATCGGGTGGCGGCGGGACGATCGCTTTCTCGGTCAACGCTCCGACAGGCGGTGCGAATAATACGAGTGTGAACGCTACGCTGACAAACGTGAACGCGGGAAATATTCTCGCCGCGTTGCCGGTGAGCCTGCCCGAAAGACTACGCGATTTTACCGGGACGACGAGCGGCTCGGTGAATCTGACGGGCCTGCCGAATGCTTCGCAGGGCGAGATCAACATCGCATCGACCAGCGGAACGGTTGCGGGACAGGCGTTCGACAGCCTTCGTGCAAAAGCGGTGTTCACCGGTACTCGCATCGACCTGCAGGAAGGTGATATCAAGATCGGCGACGGCTTTGTATCGGCCCGCGGAAATTATGATCGGGCTTCGACCGCGTTCGATTTCCAGTTGGACGGCAAGAGCGTCCCGCTGCCGCTCGCGCTCGCGTTTCTGCCGGAGAATAGTTCAATCCCGACGATCACGGGCCTTGCAGATTTTACGGCGAAGGCGGTTGGCGAGTATGACCGGCCGAGCTCTTACAACATCAACTTTTCAGGATCGGGACGCGACGTTATCGTGAACGACAATGCCTTTGGCGCGGTCGAATTTAAGGGAACAACGACCGGCCAGATCTTGAACGCGGAACTTACAGCCATCCTCGACGGGCGCCCCCAGGCCGTGACCGGATCAGTGAATTTCGGTAATGAAAATCTTCCGGTAAGGGTCGAACATGTGCTGGATAACAGCCCGCTCGCCCCCTTCTTCGCACTCGTACCGCAGCTTCGCGGAATCCCACTAAGCGGTGTCGGCACCGGAACGGTCGAGTTCGGAGGAAACTTGCGGCAGCGGAGTGATAAGGGTGAGTTGGAATTTTCGACTGCGGGATTGACGGGCACGGCGAGATTCACGCGGCTCGATCTGCAGATACAGGATACGCCTCTGTCTGCCGCTGAACCGGTGGTCATCGCATTCTCGCCCAGCGAGATCAATTTTCAGTCGGCTAAGTTCTCGGGAGGCGGTTCGAACCTTACGATAGCGGGTGTTTACGCCCTGGGTGAAAAAGGCGTAAACAGCATCGCGGTCGATGGACGCATTAATCTCGCTCTGTTGAATGCGGTTCCGCAGGTCACGGCGTCGGATACATTCTTTGGCGGATACGCGACGGTGGCTGTCCGCGTTTCGGGCCCGAGGTCCAACGCACGGCTGACCGGAACGGCCACGATGGAGAACGCGGCGGTCGCGGCGTTCATCGGATCGAGTCGGCTGACGTTCGATCGGTTGAAAGGGCGGATCTTGTTCGCGTCGAATCAGGCGCAGATCGATTCGGCGGAAGGTTATCTCGGCGGGGGTAAATTCAACGCGACGGGCGGTGTGCTGTTTCGCGACAATCTGACGATCGATTCCTTCCGCGTAGCACTCGACGGATCGAACATCACGGTTCCGCTTCCCGAAGATTTTGTGACGACCGGCGACGCACGGCTTGAGTTTTCGGGCCGCCGGATCAACGAAAATCTGCTTGTGCAGATCGCGGGAAATATTCGGGCGAGACGGGCGCTTTATAGCCGCGACATCGAGCTCGCGAATATCGTCGGCGGACGAAGCGGCGGGACGATCTCAAGCGGGCCGTCGTCGCTGCTGGCTCCGCGATTCGACCTCACGATCGAAGGCCGCGACGCACTTATCGTCAAGAACAATATTGCCGATCTGACCGCGTCGGTTTCATTGCGGCTGACGGGGACAACAGAGAATCCGCAGATCTCCGGCCGCATTACGGCGAATAGCGGCGTGCTGTTTTTCCGCCGCGACCGTTACGACATTCAACGCGGCGTACTGGAATTTCCGCCCGACACGGCGATCGAGCCGATATTGAATCTGCAGGCGGAGACCGAGATCCAGGGATATCAGATCTTTGTGAATTTCAACGGAAGCCTGACCGAAACCGAGTCGCTCGCGCTGAATGTCAGGTCGAGCCCGGCGCTGCCGTCACAGGACGTTCTCTCTCTGATCACGACGGGCAATCTTTCGAACACCGACGCAGGCCTGCCAGGATTTGCAACAACCGGCATCAATACCGCGGCCGAGGTGCTGACCGATTCGATCATCAACGAACCCGTGCGAAAGGCAACGGACAAACTCTTCGGCTTGAACGTGTTTGAGATCGACCCGATCATCTCAGGCGAGCGACTGAACCCGTCGGCACGTCTGACGGTCGGGCGGCAGATCAACAACAACCTTCGTGTAACCTACGCGACGAATCTTTCGCAGGATCAAAATCAAGTTTTGGCACTCGAGTATCGTGTCTCGAACAAGCTTTCTGTGGTTGCTCAATACGAACAGCGTAGCCTGAGCAACGTTACGCGTAATCGCGATAATTTTAGCCTGGAAGTTCGCTTCCGACGGCGTTTTTAGGGAACGAGGAACATAGGACTCGGGTGGCGATCAGACCGATCACATTTTTACTGTTAAGGCTAGCGGGCGTCGTTTGCGTGTTCGGTATCGTTGCCTTCGCGCAGGCACCGTTCGAGGGACGCGATATCCGCGAGGTAACGGTGACGTTTGAAGGTACCGACCGAAACGTCAGCGCCGTCGAACAACTTCGACTGGTCGCCCGCGATGCTCTCGGCCAACGGTATGCCGCGGTCCGCGTTCGCGATGCGATAGAGCGTTTGTACAACACTAAGGAGATCACGTCGGCGCTCGTCGAGGCATCGGATGCGGCGAATGGCGGCGTCGATGTACGGTTCATCATCCGGCGAAAAACGCGGGCTCAGCGCGTGACCGTCGAGATCCCTGAAGGCGACAAAAGCGGCATCACTGAACAGGAACTTCTGCTCCGACTCGACATCCTTGAGCCCGGTACGCCCGTCACTGAAACGACACTTGACGAGAACGCGAACACGATCCTCGAATACCTGCGCGACCGCGGATTCTTTAAGGCTGAGGTCGAGACCTCGCGTCAGCCGCTTGTTAACGAGACGGAGGTCGCGGTTAAGTTCTTGGTAAAGCCGAACGCTCAGGCCACGATCGAGCAGTTCGATATTGCGGTAGATGGCTTCGACAACACGCTGCTGGCTTCGAAAGTAAAGCTGAAGGCCGGGGAAGAATACACGCGTGAGAAGCTAAACGCGGACATGGATCGGATCAAGTCTGAACTTCGCGACGGCGGCTTTCTGGCTCCGCAGCTAGACGAGCCGCGAGTTGTGTACGACCGCGAGTCGAATAAGATCTCGCTCTCACTCAACGGCCGAAGCGGGCCGACGGTGACCGTCGAAGTTGAATCCGAAGGCTCGAAGGTTGGACCGTCGACCCGCCGAAGGATCCTGCCGGTGGTGCGCGAAGGCACGGTCGATTTTGCCGCGATCATCGAAGGCGAACGACGGCTTGAGACGCACTTTCAGGAGCAGGGATACTTCTTTGCAAACGTTAAGTCCGTATGCTCGGCCGATCCGCCGCTGACGGATATCGATGGGACCGTGTTACGCAATGGCACCGAGTTTCTCTGCTCAGCTTTGTCGAGCGGCGAGCTCCAGAACAAAAAGGTCGAGATAAAATACGTCGCTAATCTCGACCGCAAGCTGACGCTGAAGGACATCCGTCTGACAGGCACGGATCTCTTCACGATCACCGATATCAAGTCGGTGCTCGAATCGAAGGAAGCGAATATTCTTGGCATCATTCCGCTGTTCGGATACGGCAACGGCTATACGAGTCGGGTGCTGCTCGAAGATGACGCCGCGACGATCCGCACACTGCTGCGTGAACTCGGATATCGCGATGCGACTGTCCGCGTCAATCAGGGTGTGTCGCCGGACGGTGAAAATCTGATCATCACATTCGTCGTCGAGGAAGGCGTACCGACGGTTGTGACAGACGTTGAGATTCGCGGAAACACTGCGTTCACGACCGCTGAACTCGAACGGCAGCTGCCGGTGATCGAGGGCAAGAACATCTCGCGGGCGCGTGCACGAAACGGGCAGCGGAAGATCGCGGAGTATTATTCGAAAGCCGGATATTTCGATGCGTCGGTTTCGATCTCGACCGATGAGATCGGCGTCGACACCGCCACCGGAGCGAAGCAAACCCGGCTGATCTATACGATCGAAAACGAAGGCAAGCCGGTCTATGTCAGCCGTATTCTGATCGCCGGACAGGAAAAAACCAAAGAAGCGGCGATCCGCAAAGCGTTGAACATTCGCGAGAATGAGCTGCTGCGGTCCACGGATATTTACGCGAGCGAACAGAATCTATATGCGAGCGACGCATTCTCGCAGGTCGTCATCCGCACGCAGCCAGTCGGCGATCGCCCGGGCGGAGGCAGAAACGTTGATGTCATCGTCAACGTCACCGAACAGGCTCCACGGATCTTGTCGTATGGCGGCGGACTTTCGACCGATCTCGGCGCAAGCGGATTCGTCGATATCCGGCATTTGAATTTCCTCGGAAATCTGTGGCAGGCCGGTGCGCGGCTTCGCGCGTCGCAGCGGCAGCAACTTCTGCAGCTCGACTTTATCAACCCGCGGTTTATTCGCGACGGG